>JAFZAR010000023.1 GCA_017557085.1 Verrucomicrobiota bacterium
CGCGCTGCCCAGACAGGACTATATGCTGCCTTACGCGGATTACACATTCCGTTTTGTGCTGACACCGATCAGCAAACGCTAACAGCTTTGAGCTGAAAAACAAAGATCCCCGATGGTCATTCCACCGGGGATTTTTTTACTTTTTTCTTTATCCGTTTTTATTTGGCGACCTCGAAGGCGAATCCTTTGAGGTATTCGGTTTCGGGGATGACCGGGATAATGGGATGATCCGGGGACTGGCTGTAGATATGAGTTCGGCGCAGGATTTTGTGAGCGTCAAAGGCCGCGTTCAGGATGACGTTCTGGAAAGATTGTGTGTCCACATGGTGGGAGCAGCAGAAGGTGGCCAGTGTGCCGCCGGGCCGCAGGAGTTTTAAGGCTCTCAGGTGGATCTCTTTGTATCCATTCAGCGCGGCATCCACCGAGTGGCGGTTCCGGGTGAAAGAGGGCGGATCCAGGATGATCAGGTCAAAGAGGTCTTTCTGTTCTATTTCGGTATTCTTGGCGTGTTCGATCAGCCAGTCGAAGGCGTTGGCGTTGATGAAGGTGCAGCCGGAAAGGTTGTTGAGTTTGGCTCCTTCACTGGCTGTTTTGATGGCTGTTTCGCTCTGGTCTATGCCAATGACTTCGCGGGCACCGCCTTTGGCGGCATGCAGGGCAAAACCGCCCAGGAAGCAGAAGCAGTCCAGAACACGGGCACCGGCGGCCATATCGCCTACTTTCTTGTAGTTGACCTGCTGATCCAGATAGCAGCCGGTCTTGTGGCCGGAATCAAAGTTGACCTTGAACTGGAGCTGGTTCAGGCGGATAAGCTGGTCGCCCGCGGGAGCGGTGCCGTACAGGGTGGAATGGACCATCTCCATGCCTTCAAAGGTACGGGAAGGGGAGTCGTTCTTCTCCAGGACGGCGGTTGGATGAAAGATCTCTTTGAGGGCTTCCACGATCAGGGGTTTGCGCTGATCCATACCCAGCGAGGTCGTTTGAAGCACGAGGACATCTTCGTACTTGTCAATGATCAGTCCGCTGAGGAAATCGCTTTCGGCGTTCACGACGCGGAAGGATGTGGCACCCGGCATGGCATGACGGCGCACTTCCAGGGCGGTTTCGATCCGGTTTTTGAAAAACTCGGTGTTGAGGGTCAGCTTTTCCCGTCGGGAGAGGAGTCGGACCCGGATCTTAGACTTGGAGTTGAAAAGTCCGCATCCAACGAGGTGATTTCGGGAGTCCAGGACTTGCACACATTCCCCATCGGTGATGGGTTCACGAAGCGGGGTTATTTCACCATAATAAACCCACGGATGCCCGGCGCGTAAGCGGTCGGCTTCGCGGGGCTTGAGATAAACAGTTTTTAACGGCTCACCGTTCATGCAGTTAAGATATCCGTATGGAACCGGATGTCAAACTCAGAATGCGGAAAACGGCGGGGAAAAACGTTTTACTGATGAAGTGTGATTAGAGAAAGTTTTTTGAAAAACAGAAGTTTTATAAGCACCGCTTATTATTTAAGTAAAGTTATCTTTTTATTTGACTTAGAGGTGTTGGATTTTGTAGAAAACAGGGCGTATGGTTAATGCCAAAACGGCCAGAATAATCGTAATACTTGCTGCATTAACAATCTCCGGTTCGCAATGTTTTGCGGAGGATGCAGCAGCGGCACAGCCAGCCACGCAAAATACAGATACTCCTAAACTCGCAGAAGCTGAACAAGCTGCCGCCCAACAGGAAGAAGTCTCCAAAGGTCTGACAGAAGAATGGATCCAAAAGACAAAACATCCCGTTTCCTGGTTGAAGTGGGGCGCGGATCTGCGTGCACGTGAAGAGTATCTAACTAATCCGCAATACAATGAAGCGGATGAAGATAAAAATCATCAGCGCTACCGTTTCCGTTTGTGGGCGGATGTGATGCCGACCGAGTATTTTTCCTTCAGCGGCCGCGCGATGTATGTTTTAAGAAACTTTATTGATCCCAAAGCCTCCAGAGGTGTGGAATCCGGCGAAGTGATGTTTGACAATCTCTACGCGACACTGGAACCGCAGGATTCCAACTGGCGCCTGAGAATTGGACGTCAGGAGCTGATTGATATGGGACAGAACTGGATCGTTCAGGATGGTACCACTCGTGACGGTTCACGCACAACATTCTTTGATTCAGCGCGTTTCACATGGAAGTTCCCGGATGAGGAAACGACCATGGACGCGGTCTATCTGTATCAGTGCGCGAAGTCCGATGCCTGGCTGCCGCCGATCGATATGCAGAAAAGCCGCCAATACCTGGCAGAAAATGATATCCAGGGCGGTATGCTGCTGCTTCGCAATAAGCACTTTGAGAAAACGATCCTGGACGGACTTTTCATTTACAAGCATGAATATCCGAGCGATCTGGCCAGCTCTATCTCCGGTGACAGTGTGACGTTCCAGCCGCAGGTCACCGTCAAATGGAATGACAACTGGTCTATGGTGGCCCGTGCCGCGATCCAGGGAGGCAAACGCAATGACCTCGATTTCCTGGGGTACGGCGGTGACGCGAAAGTCACTTACTCTTTCCAGGATGTCGTCAACAGCAAACTGTGGGTCGGTTTTGAATACCTTTCCGGTGATGACAGCAGTCCCGATGTCGGTTTTGATCCGTTATGGGGACGTTATCCGCGTATCAGTGAGATCATGGCTTATACCCGTGTGGACAGCGGCAGAGCTTGTGACTACTCCAATATGTACTCTCCGTATGTGGGTTATTCCATGGAACCCTGGGAAGGAGTCCGTTTCTCCGGAACTTATCGCCCGATGTTCGCGCCTGAGAATCCGCTGGGCGGTGATGCCAAACACAGTGTGGACGGCGAATTCAAAGGACACCTGATTTACGGTATCGCGGAATACAGCTTCACAAAACATATCAAAACGCATGCCGTTATCGAAACGATCATGCCCGGAAACTTTTACACACCTGATTACAGAGCCACGGCCTTGTTCATCCGCGGCCAGGTGTTTCTGACTTGGTAATACATAAAAAGAAGATAAAATATGACAAAATCACAGTTCATTAAATTCATTATTGCGACAACTCTTGCGATCGCGGCACTCTTTCTGCCGTTTGAATCCCTGGGATTTGTTGATGACAACACATTGAGCCCGCTGGAAATCCGCGTAGTCGCGATTTTTGTGATGGCGGCTCTGTATTGGATCCTCCAGCCGTTCCCGATCTGGTCTACCTCCATGCTCGTCATCGTACTGATGATCCTGACGGTGTCTAACTCATCGCTATTACCTTTCCGTGTAGAGAGTTACAGGGTCGCAGAAACTTATATTATAAATGGAGTCCAAGGAGTCAATATCGGACCTGAAGTCCCTGTTACCATGATGACATTCAAATCTATCATGGCTACATTCGCGGACCCGATTATCATGCTCTTCCTGGGCGGATTCTTCCTGGCTGCCGCGGCGACCAAGTACCGTCTGGACTTGAACCTGGCGCGTGTGTTGCTGAAACCGTTCGGCAAGAATCCCAAAGTCGTGCTGCTCGGTCTGATGGTGATCACCGCTGTGTTCTCCATGTTCATGAGCAATACCGCGACCGCTGCGATGATGCTGGCTATTTTGACCCCGGTACTCAAACTCTTTGATGCCGAGGACAGAGGCAAGGCCGCTTTCGCGTTGGCTATTCCTCTGGGAGCCAATATCGGCGGTATGGGTACCCCGATCGGAACGCCTCCGAATGCCATCGCTCTGGGCGCTCTGCAGAATGCCGGCTTTAACATCTCTTTTGGTGAATGGATGCTGTTTGGTGTGCCGTATGTGCTGGTGATGATGTTCATCGCCTGGCTGCTGCTGCTGAAGATCTATCCGATCAAGATGAAAGAGATGACCTTGAAGATCGCCGGTGCGGACAAGTTTGATACCAGCCCTCGCGCGATCATTGTTTATTGCACCTTTGCTCTGTGCGTCCTCCTGTGGATCACCGGTAAAAATGTTCACGGCATCAATGATAATGTGATCGCGATGATCCCGATGGCGGTTTTCGCCCTGACGGGTGTGATCACCAAACATGATTTGAATGATATGAGCTGGGACGTACTCTGGCTGGTGGCTGGCGGTTTCGCTCTCGGTCTGGGATTGCAGAGCACCGGTTTGGCTCAGCACTTGATCAACGCCATTCCGTTTGCCAGCTGGTCTCCGTTCATGCTGATGGTGGGCTGCGGCTTCGTCTGTTTGTTCTTCGCGAACTTCATGAGCCACACTTCCACGGCCAGCTTGATGGTGCCTATTTTGATCACAGTGGCAGTGGCTTGTAAGGATACACTGGCTCCTCTGGGCGGGGTGACCTCTCTGATGGTGGCGGTGGCCTTTGCCTGTTCACTGGGTATGTGTCTGCCGATTTCCACTCCGCCGAACGCACTGGCTCACGCCACGGGTTATACCGATACAACAGGTATGTGGAAGACTGGTCTGATACTGGGTATCGGCGGTTTGGTTCTCTCCTGGGTGATGATGTATATTCTTTCAAAGATACTTTTCACCGTCTAAGAGAATAATAAATAATACTAAGAACAAAAAGAGGACAAGATTGATTGTCCTCTCTTTGTTTGGTTTGAATTATGAGTCGGAATATTAATTGGAAGCTGATTATCAAGTCATCAATAGCTGTTATTGCGTTTTTGGTTGTCTGGAATCTGCCTAGTTATATCTTTTGTATTCAGGATTTAACCTGTGTTGAACAGAGGGTGATCGCGATTTTTGTTTTTGCGGCTTTGATGTGGCTGATGGAAACGATCACACCTTGGGCGACTTCGATTTTGATCGCTGTACTGCTTTTGTTTACATGCAGCGGCAGCTGTATGAAATTCTTTGCGGTAAGTCATGTCAAAGGCATGGATCTTGGTCATCTGCTCAGCTATAAGGGGATCATGGCCAGTTTTGCGGATCCGGTCATTATGCTGTTTTTAGGTGGATTCACTATAGCCGTGATCGCCGCTAAAATTGGTTTGGATATGAAGTTGGCGAAAGTGATACTGAAACCTTTTGGAGATAAACCCAAGAATGTGATGCTGGGGTTTATTCTGGGAACCGGTATTATTTCCATGTTCGTTTCAGATTCAGCAACTGCTGCGCTGATGCTGGGATTTTTGCTTCCCATATTAAAGTCTATAAAAGGGGATGAGATCGGAAAGAAAGGCTTGATCCTGGCGATCCCTATTGGTGCTAATATTGGCGGAATGGCTACGCCGATTGGAACTCCGCCTAATGCGATTGTAGTGCGGTATTTGAATGATCCAGAAGTGCTTGGAATGAATGTCAGTTTTGGTGATTGGACGGTTTGTATGCTTCCGCTGTCGCTGGCAATGCTTTTCTTTGGCTGGTTCTTGTTAAAAAAACTGTTTCCCTTTCAGCAGGGGCATGTTCCTCTGGATTTGGAGAAAAATATGGTTTTAAAGAAGTGTGAGCCAATGAGTAAATGGAAAATCATTCTTATCTACATCACAGTTGGCATGACTATTCTCCTTTGGCTGACAGACAGGTTGACCGGGATGAATGCCAATGTGGTGGCCATGCTGCCTATTGCGGTGTTTTGCGTGACAGGCATCCTTACCAGCGATGATCTGGCACAGTACAACTGGAGTGTGCTTTGGATGGTCGCCGGAGGAATTGCCCTTGGACATGCTTTGGATGAGAGTGGTTTAGCAAAGCATATCATTTCAAACATTCCATTCAGTCATTGGCATCCGGCTTTATTATTGTTTATTCCGGGATTGATTTGTTTTGGCTTGTCAACCTTCATATCCAATACGGCTTCAGCGGCTTTATTGGTGCCGGTCCTTTCTGTTGTCGCGGCTTCATCAGGAGAAACACTCATGCCGTTAGGCGGAGCAGCCGTTTTGCTGTTCGGCTTGGCGATGAGCGCGTCTCTGCCGATGATCCTGCCTGTTTCTACGCCTTCAAACGCGCTGGCCTATTCAACCAATATGCTGGAACACAAAGATATCGTCCGGGTGGGCTGCATCATTGGCTCAGTCGGCATGATCGTGGGATATGGTGTTTTGATCACTTTAGGAAAATTCAATCTCTTGTAACAGGCAAATACGCATAAACACGAAGAGTCCCATGAAAATGGGGCTTTTTTTTTGAAAAGATTGACAGCGCGTCATATATGACGGTGTTGACAGTTGATTAAAGATGATTGATTTCTCTTTTGGTGTCATATAAAGATTTCTAATTCAAAAAATGAATTTCAATATCTAATTTTAATAGTTAAAGAAACTTATGATTTAGAATAGACATCACCGAATAATTTTATAAAATCATTTTCAGCAGCTGTAACGGGCTGCAGTTTGGGTTCAGTAAAGGAAATCTGAAGTTATCAACTTTCATAAACGATCATGAATGATATTGCAAACTGGCTTTTGTCGAATTGGGTTTTTGCTACGCTTCCGGCCTTGACTCTCATCATGGGATTGGGCGAGATCGTAGGTCGCTTCAAACTGCCAGGCAACTTCAAGCTGGGAGTGGCCGCCGTTTTCTTTGTGGGTGTGGTATTTGGCATGATCTATCCGGATCTGAAGATTCACCATGATATAGAGAGATTTGGTCTGGCGCTGTTCATTTATTGTGTCGGTTTGACAGCCGCGCCCGCGTTTTTTCAGTCACTCAAGCGCAATGGATTGATGCTGAATTTTGTGACTTTTGTGGCAATGACCGCCATTTTCTTCTGCAGTGTAGGTGTGATCAAGTTCTGCGGCAAAGATTCCATGGTCATCAGTGGTCTGTTCTGCGGGACACTGACGAATACACCTTCCTTGAACGCGGCCAAAGAGGCAAAACGCCTGATGAGCAAAAATGCGATCGAGCAGTATATCAAAGAAAACGGATTGGATGACGATCAAGCCGATGAGTATAGAGATATTCAAAATGATATCGTTGAAAAGAATTTGAAAAAGGCGGATGCCGGTTATGGTGTGGCGTATCCTTTTGCCATCATCGGTGTGCTGTTGATCATTCAATTCCACCTGATGAGAGAAAGAAAACGCACCGCCAATCTGCCCCCACCAGCAGCGATCTATCTGATCAGTGTTGTCGAATTGGGTAAGGATGTGCCGGGGAATTACCGCTGCTGGACGGGTGCTTTGATCAATCGTTTTACGGGTGTGGTGGCATCCCGTTACCGCTTTAACGGAGAACATCATTTTATTGATGGTGATACGATGATCCCTATGGGCGCGATGGTCGTGATCGAAGGGCCTTCCGAGTCTGTGGAAAAGGCCGCGGATATCCTGGGCAGGAAGGGGGATATGGCTCTTATTCAGGATCGTGAATATTTTTCGACACGTTTTTTTACCGTCTCCAATAAACTGCTGATCAATCAAAGTGTCTGGAGTCTGAAGCTGAGTAATATGGGCGCGAGTATCTGTCGTATCAAACGAGGTGATACACGCCTTGAGATCAACCAGCGCACACGTCTTCAGCTGGGTGATTTGGTGCGTGTGATTGTCAAAAAGGACAAACAGGCATCGCTCAATAAATTCTTTGGCAACTCTATGAACATTGCTACCGAACAGACCTTTTTCAGTCTATTTGTCGGTGTCGCTCTGGGGCTTTTGATTGGCCAGATCCCCATCCCGATTCCGGGAGTAGATGTTCCGGTCACCTTGGGATATGCCGGCGGACCGCTAGTTGTCGCTCTGGTTTTCGGTTCCATAGGACGTTCCGGGCCTTTTGTCTGGAGCATCGCTCCGGCCGCGAATATGGCTTTGCGTCATGCAGGGTTCGCGTTGTTTCTGGCGGTGATTGGTGTCAATTCCGGTTCAAAACTGCTGAGCACATTGAGAGGGGACGGCTGGTTCCTGATCCTTGTTTCATTGGGAATGCTGATCCTTGTTCATCTGATTATATGGGTAGTACTGCTGATATGCCGGGTGCCGAGTATCCCGACAATGCTGGGTGTGATGAGCGGTTTCCAGACTCAGCCGATGGCGATGGAATTCGCGGCTTCCCGTTCAGATGCCACGAGCGTGAATGTGGGCAACGCCTCAGTCTATCCTTTGGCGACGATCCTCAAGATCTTCTACGCCCAGCTTTTGATAGTGATGTTCTTATAGAGAAGGAAAAGCTTTTTAAATATTTTCTCTACCAGATTGGGAAGAGGTAATCAATTTTTATCCTTTTTCCCAGATTCTAAATATCTCAGATAAGGTTTGAAATCAGGGTCGTTCTCGAACATCTTATCTACTTCTTTGGGATCACCTTTGCGTTTGGCCACTTTCAGCCAGTAGTCCACTTTGTCGAAGCGTTTGGTCAGACTGTGATAGCAGGCGTAGTCATAGGCGAAGCGCCAGTCATTCTTGAATTGCTTTTCTACGGATTGGAGCGTTTCATAAGCTTTCTGGTATTGCTTTTGATTGTAGAAAGACTGAGCCCGCATCATCCAGGAATCTACATTGGCACTGTGGAAGAGCGTAAGGGAATAGGAGACATCTTTGCATTTTTTATGGTACCCCAGCTTGTACAGGATGGACCATTTCAGTGCCAGCACCTCAAAGCGGATCGCGTATTTGTCCACGATCTGTTCGATGGATGACAGTGCTTCTTCACCGTTGCCCAGCTCCATCCATCCGATCGCTTCGAGAAAGAAAGTCATGCTGGGGTTTTCCGAGAACGGCGGCAGCTCTGGTTCTGCGTTAGGAGCGGGAATATCTTTTTTCATCAGAATTTTACGCTTTCATTTACTTTTCCGCAGTGAGGACAGCGGGAACGATCTACGTCCGGGTCATCCGTATAGACGAAATCACATTTTTTGCAGCGGAAGATACGGTCCTTGCTGGGCGCGGGTTCAAAGCGCTTGCGCAGCTTTTCTGAGTGGATATTCAGCACACAGATGAAAAGCAAAACCAGGACAACATCTAACAATATGACATCTTCTAAATTCATGGCTTATTGAGGTGTTTGTATGGACTGTGTGGCCCAGCAGATCGTAAATAAAACCGTTTGAGATCGCGTCCAGTTATCCGGCCGGCGCGGTGTATCAGAGAAAACAGGATTAACGGGAAGCAGACGCATGGACTGGATGGCGCGGATGGCATCCTCGTCGGCTTGCGGCATCCCGGAGGATGAAAATAACGTGGCTGAAAAGATACGGCCGTCTTCGCCCAGTACGGCTTGAACAACGGTGTTGGGCAGAATGCCGTTCCAGGACTGAGTGGGAAGCTCCGTCGGCGGGAGTTTCCAGGTGTTCTTGAGACTGTCCGGAAGCTGGATATAAGAATGGGTGGGAAAGGTCCTGACGTAAGATTCCTTCAGCTTAAGCGAGGGAACATAGGGGCTTTCCTGGACCTCGATCCGTTCCGCGGTAGGCATCAGGACATCAGACAGTTCCTTGGCGAAAATATTCGTCGGAGGAGTTATTTCAAAAGAGGGATAGGCCGATTTCGAGCTGTAGGTCGTGGTTTGCTTTTCTGTCCATAAAAAGCCGGATACCCCGTTTTCATGCGCTCCGGCAAAAACACTTGGATCAAAGGCTTCTATTATTGAAGCGACAGCGGAATGAGGATCGGTGTCGTAATTAGCGACCATCAATGTTTTCTGCCGGGTATCGGGCTGACGGGGAACGATTTTTCTGGAGTCTAAGAAGATGTAATAAAAAAGGATATGAATAAGGAACAAACATCCTATCAGAGTGTACCACTTCTTCGGAGACCATGTTTGTTTTTCCAGCACAGCCCGATCTGACGCGTAGGAGTTAGCGCTTTTGTGATTCATCGGATGATTGGATATCAGTTTGAGCCGGTGGATCATCTTCCACGTTGCGCCTGGACTTGGTGGCCATCAGTATCCGCTTCAGCCCCGCCTGATAGGTAAGGGCACTTGCGTGGGCGATCCTGTCCACCTGTGCTTTATGGTCGGCAACGATGATGACCGCTGTATCCGGATTCTTCTCCGCGGCATGTTTGAAACTCTTCAGCAGAGCCTCATCCGAAATGCTCCTGTTGGCGATATAATACCGGCCGTCATCATCCAATCCTACCACCAGTGAAGGACCGGTGATGCCCGGAAGTTCCGTATCCGGAGCGGGGAGTTCGATATTCACACCGGATTTATTGACAAGAGAGGATTCTACCAGCAGAAACGCAATGATCAAGAGGAGTACGCAAGAAAAAGCGGAACCGTCCAAACGGTTGCTCATAGCTTTTAAATTGCGGTGATATTTCACAGGATGCCTCTTAGTGGTTGTTGTTCAGATCGTGAGACGGCTCGAAGAGAAAATGAGTGATATCTGTGGATGTTTTTTCCATATCCAGAACGATGTTGTTCACTCTCTCGATCAGATAATTATACCCGGCGCGGGCGGTAACGGAAAGTGCCAGACCCAGTGCCGCGGAGATGAGCGCGGTCCAGATGCCGCCGCTCAGAACATTGACATCCGCGAAAGGACCTGCCAACTGCATTGCGCGAAACATCTTGATCATTCCAAGAACAGTTCCCAGACAGCCTAACGGCTGAGCGATTTCGGCAATCGTTGCCAGCCAGGAAAGGCGTGTTTCCAGACGGGGCACTTCTATCAACCCTGCTGATTCGATAGCGTCGTTCACGCTTTTGGTTCCCAGGTTCTTATTTAGGATGGCCAGTTTGACCAGACGCGCGACGGGACCGGGAGTCGCGTCACATATCGAGATTGCTTCCATCTGATTTTCCCGGCGCAGCACATTTTTTACGCCGGTGATGAATTCTTTGGAGTCGATCTGAGCCCGGTGATAGTGTAGAAGCCGTTCAATGAATATGGCGGCTCCCAGTGCGCCCAGCACCAAAAGCAC
>JAFZAR010000219.1 GCA_017557085.1 Verrucomicrobiota bacterium
AACATGGCCGATCTGGAAGAACAGCTGAAGGCGGCCGATGCCGCGGGCGCCCGCTTCAAGATGATCGCCACGGACGGTGTCTTTTCGATGGATGGTTTCATCGCGAATCTGCCCGGTATATGTGACCTGGCGGATAAATACAACGCCACTGTCATGGTGGATGAATCCCATTCTGTTGGTTTCATGGGCAAACACGGCAAAGGCACCCACGAATATCATAATGTAATGGGCCGGGTAGATATCCTGACCGGTACCTTTGGCAAAGCATTAGGCGGCGGCAGCGGCGGCTATACCAGCGGTCCCAAAGAGATCATTGATCTGCTGCGTCAGCGCTCCCGTCCGTATCTGTTCTCCAACACGCTGGCTCCCTCTATTTGCGCCGGCACTTTGAAAGCGCTGGAGATTCTGAACCGCTCCACAGAGCTGCGCGACCGTCTGGAAGAAAACACACGCTATTTCCGCTCTTCCATGACCAAGCTCGGCTTCAACATCCCTGAAAGCACTCACCCCATCGTTCCCATTATGCTGGGCGATGCGGTGCTGGCACAGAAGTTCGCGGCCCGTATGCTGGAAAAAGGCGTTTATGTGGTTGGTTTCTTCTATCCTGTTGTGCCGCAGGGTAAAGCCCGCATCCGCACGCAAATCTCCGCCGCGCACACTCGCGAAGAACTGGATCTGGCTATCAACGCCTTCGCGGAGACTAAGAAAGAATTGATGTAAAACTTAAAAAACTGAGAATGGAGTGAACAACTCCATTCTTTGTTTTTATATCGTGTAAAAAGCATATCCATGAGAAACAACGTTCCCTTAAACCTTCTGCTGGTAGATGGATCTTCCGAGGAAAACGCCAATCTCAAGCTCATCCTTAAGGGACAAGGCTATGAGTCAGTGATTGAGAACGTCAACACTTACGCGGAGTTTAGGGAACACCTCAAGGGCAATGTGGACGCGGTCCTGTCCGAATCGGATTCCTCGAAGAATCTCCGGCTTTTGAGCATCATCAAAGCGGAAAACCCCGGTATGCCTTTTATCGTCATTTCAAAAAATAACGTTCCTTCCAGGGAAGTTATAGATGAAATGAAAGCGGGTGCCTCCAACTATGCTTTCAGAGATGACCTGAAAGGACTGGGCACCACCATCGAGAAAGAGATCAATGCCTTTCATGAGTATCAGAAAGATCTGCCTTATCAGAAAGAACTGAAGGAAAGAGCGGATCGCTACCGCAGTCTCTGGGAAAACTCAAGAGATGCCCTCATGCTGATCACTGACAAGACAATCATCAGCGTATGCAATCCGGCTGTGGAAACCATTTTCGGCTATCCAAGCGAGGCACTGAACGGCCAACCGCTGTCCACCATCCAGCCGGCTGACAAGTTTAAAGACATTCCCCTGCTGACCGATTATATCGAAATGGACAAAGAAGAATTTAATTCTCTGCCCCATTTTGAGACCCAAGCCCTTCATAAGGACGGTCATGTCGTTGATATTGAATTTTTCGTGGATAAATTCACATTGGATGGAAAGCCGGCCACGACTTTGACCATCCGTGACATCACCCAATGGAAACGGACACAAGCCGAACAAATCAAAAACAAAGAACAGATCCGGATCGCGCAGCAGATACATAAAAAGCTTTACCCGGAAACCTATCCGAACTTCCATGGTTACGACATAGCAGGCATTTCCTACCCGGCTGAAGAGATCGGCGGTGATTATTTCGACTTTTTTGAACAGGGACGCAACTCTCTGGATATCGTGATTGGGGACGTTTCCGGCCACGGACTGGGGCCGGCCATCCTGATGGCCGAGACACGAGCCTATTTGCGGGTACTGTCCCGAAACCGCGAGTACCTGAACGAGATTCTTACAAGAACCAATCAAGTTCTGGTCGAAGACATGGACGCGAACCGGTATGTGACTCTGACACTTCTGCGACTTATTTCTCGCCCGTCTGCATTCATTTACGCCAATGCCGGCCATACACCCGGCTTCATCATCGGATTAGATGGTCAAGTGCGCCAGAAACTGACCCGCACAGGCATCGTTTTGGGCCGCAAAGCTGACACCATTTACAAGCAAAGTGAATATATCGCTTTGGAAGAAGGAGATATATTGGTACTGCTGACAGACGGAATGCAGGAGATATTTTCTCCAGATGGCGAAATGTTTGGAACAGAACGTATTATCAAAACCATTCACGAAAACAGAGAACGTCCTTCCAAAGAGATCATTGAAGCCCTGTACAAAGCAGGGACTGATTTCTCACAAACTCCTACTTTGGATGATGATTTCACCTGCATCATCATTAAGGTAAAACATTAGATCCATTTTGCACAATTACTAAAAAAGGGAGAGTTAAAACTCTCCCTTTTTCATACTCAAACAGCGTGCAGACTAACGAGGTTTGACTTCCACCGATTCGATCTCGGATATCTTCATCGAAATCTCAGAACCACCTTGCAGCGGAACCATGTAAATATCATCGGTTGACACACGTGAAAAGCGCATTCCTTCAAAGTGTTTGTCACCAACTGTAATCACAAACTTCACCGTCTTTTCCTTAGCTCCTAACACCGGACGGAAGAAAGTCGGGAACTTGGTTTCAAAGAACTTACGATTGAAAGTGACTTCACCTCTCGTATAAACAGCAGCTTCAAAACCACTGTTGTCCCCTCTCACGGAAGCCGCGCGTGACACCATGCGTGTCGCCATATTCGCACCTGTGGCTGAACCGGTCGCGTTCTCAAACTCACGTTCCTGAGTCGGAACCTCTTCAGTTGGTTCTTCTTCAACAACCGCTTCGGGCTGAGTCAAAAAGATGATTGGTCCCAGTACCGGCAAAACCGCGGAAACACCGCATACCAAAGCCGGCTGTTTACGACGAAAACGCGCTACTGTGTAAGCCGTTACTAAATTCGCGACATATAATGCCACCAGTAACAGTAATCCGGCGGGACTGATCCAAGCGCTCAAAAAACTTGGATCCGGATTGTAATAAGTCAAACGCTCCACATCGCTTACCACGATTTTCGGCGGGGGTTTTACTTCCTTGGCTTTCAGTTGCAGCGGCACCTCAATAAAAGGATCTGCATAGAATTGAGCCTGAGGGCTTTTCTTAGCCAGTGCCTTCAGAGTGTCCTGGGTAAAACTAGGCCACTGAATCTTGTCGCTGTAGCCTCCAGAATCTTTCCTGAAAACGACACCATCTTCTTTAAAGGTGATAGGCTCCCCTTTAATAATCTCACCATTTGTGCAAAAGTATTCATCCCCAAATAATTGATTTGGGGCATAAAGCGCTGCGCAAATTCCGACTACAAACAACAAGCGTTTTAACATCGCCCCCAACTTCTACCAAACCTATCTAAAAATATAAAGTCTAAAATGCGTCCTAACGTCACTTCACTGATTTTTCCTTTCAGAATGTTCTACTTTGGGGCAAAATTATTCCCGTGATCGGAAATACCAATCGGTTCACTGCGGCGCTCCGCTGCGAAAATGATGACTGCCCTCCTGTTTGGATGATGCGGCAGGCCGGTCGTGTATTGCCCGAATATAGAGCACTGCGGGAAAAGCATTCTTTCCTGGAAATAGCACGCACCCCGGATCTCTGCGCGGAAGTAACCCTGCAGCCGATCCAGCGCTTTGGATTCGATGCAGCTATCATCTTCAGTGACATTCTGGTCATCCCGGAGGCTTTGGGACAGCACTACAGTTTTCAGAACCAAAAAGGCATTTCGATGGACTTCTGCCTGGATCCGAACAGATTTGAAACACAGCTCCAGTGGGATGCCCGTGTGACAGACCGTCTCTCATACGTCAGAGAAGCGCTTCAACTGGTTCGGACTCAGCTTGATCCTTCAACTGCTCTGCTGGGATTTGCCGGTTCGCCCTGGACACTGGCCTGTTTCATGCTGGAAGGCGGCCATGTTCCCACTGATAAACCTTCCAAAGCACTGGATTGGTATCGCCGGGATCCTCAGACTTTTGACGCGTTTATGAGCCAATTAGCCGAGAAAGTTTCAGAATATCTTCTGATGCAGTGGAATACAGGTATTGATTCAGCTCAAATATTTGACAGTCTTTCGTTGCTCATCCCGGAGGCAGATTATTGGAACATATCCGGGAAATATATCGCGCGAATCCTTGCTTCTCTGGGCGCGGAACGTCCCATGATCGTCTATTCCAAAGGCAGTGTCTGGAAACACTATCTATCCACTTCCGCCCAAGTATTTTCTGTGGATTGGACGCAATCAATACCCGAAGTGGCAGTGGCCGCAGGACCACATCGCTGTGTACAAGGCAATCTGAATCCAGAACTTATGACACAAACGCCTGAAATCGTTTGTCATGCTGTGAAAGAACTGCTCCGCACGATGAGTGGTCATCCGGGCTTTATTTTGAATCTGGGACATGGACTCCTGCCTGACAGCAAACTGGAGTGCATTGAGGCGTTCATCCAAACCGCTAGACAGAAGGATTATTGATTTTCATCCAATTATGCCAAAACTTGAAGTTAATCTCGATCTTATCCGAAAATACGATGTACCGGGTCCCCGTTATACCTCCTACCCGACTGCTCCACATTTCAGTGAAGAGATCAACTGGGATAAAATTGTCCCAATGATCCGTTCCAATAACAGTGACTCCGATAAACCTTTATCCCTCTATTTTCATTTGCCTTTCTGCCGGAGTCTTTGCTGGTTCTGCGGATGCACCAACGTCATTACACAGGATCCCGAATCCAGTAAACTTTATTTAAAATATCTGCGCAAGGAACTCGATCTGGTAACCCCCTTGATGAATCCGAAACGAAAAGCGGTCCAACTCCACTTTGGCGGAGGTTCCCCCTCTTTTCTATCCGCAGAAGAAATACTGACACTGGGCGACTGGATCCATCACCATTTTCCTTTCGCGGACACTTATGAAGCCGGCGTGGAAGTGGATCCCCGAACCGTAACCGAAGAAAAGATGAAAGCCTTCGCGTCAGTTGGTTTCAACCGTATCAGCATCGGCATCCAGGATTTGGATCCGGATGTCCAGCAAACGATCCACCGGGTACAGCCGCATGAAATGAATCTCCGCACTCTGGACTGGGCGAGATCCAACGGAATCCAATCCGTCAATGTGGACTTGATCTACGGACTGCCACATCAAACTACCGCCGGTTTTGAGCATACTTTGGATGAGATCCTGAAAATGCAGCCGGATCGCTTTGCTGTTTTCAATTATGCACACGTTCCCTGGTTGAAAAAAGCTCAGGCAGCACTAACTCCTCTACCGCCGGAAAGAAAGATGGATCTGCTGAAAATGACCATCGAAAAGCTGACCTCTTCCGGTTATACTTATATCGGCATGGATCACTTCGCCCTGGAAAATGATGAACTGACTCAAGCTCAGAAAAACAAAACACTGCAAAGAAATTTCCAAGGTTACAGTACCCACGCAGGATCGGATATCTATGCTTTCGGCATGTCCTCCATATCTCAGACAGATTCCGCCTACTGGCAGAATGAAAAAGATCTGAAACAGTATTATTCGCTGTTAGACGCAAATCACCCTGTCCAGCGCAAAGGATATATCCTGAGTGAAGATGATAAAATACGGCATCAAACCATTATGCGGCTCATGTGCGATCTGGAGCTGGATTATGCGGAGATGAGCCGGAAACTCGGCATAGATTTCGCAAGTTATTTCGCGGAGGAATTATCCAGTCTCCAGGATATGGAGACAGATCAACTGATCTGCCGAGACAAAAACGGATTCAAAGTCACCGATACCGGCCGGCTGCTGATCCGCAATATCGCTATGAAATTTGATGTCTATTTAAAAACAGATAAACAAAGAAAATACTCACGCACTGTCTAATGAAATCAATCGCAGTAATCGGCGCAGGAATCACAGGACTGACAACCAGTTTTCTTCTGAAAGATAAAAATCTTCCGGTGGAGCTTTATGAAGCCTCCGGGAGACCCGGCGGTGTTATTCAAAGCAAACGTCAGGATGGTTATCTGGCGGAATTCGGCCCCAACACCCTGCTGAATACCAACAAAAAGCTGGAATATCTGTTCAAAATCTCCGGGTTGAAAGAGCATGTAAAATTCGCGGAACACAAAGGCGACAAACGTTTTCTGGTTCGCAACGGAAAAGTTATCGCCATGCCGTCTAAGGCGTTTTCTTTTTTCCTCTCTTCTCTCTTCAGCTGGAAAGCCAAATATAATCTGATGATGGAGCCTTTCCGTCCACGCTGGAAGAACGCTTATGAGGAGAGTGTAGCACAATTTGTACGCCGCCGTTTTGGTGATGAATTTCTGACTTATGCCATTGATGCTCTTGTCGCGGGCATTTTTGCCGGAAATCCGGAGCGTTTATCGGTCATCCACGGATTCCCCAAACTTTACAAAGCAGAGCAGGAATACGGCTCCATGATACGAGCACAATTCCTTGGAGCCAAAGCCCGCAAGAAACGTGGTGAAACCTCTAAGCAGGAAGCCCGGATCCTTTCCTTTGATGAAGGTCTGCAAGTCATGACGGATACCCTGGCACAAAAACTGGGAGACGATTTTCATCCGAATTGTCCGGTGACTGCCATCACACAGATCCCGGATGGCTGGCGCGTCACTTATCGGCAAGGGAACGATCTGAAACAAAAAGATCATTCTGCGTTGCTTTTGGCCACATCAGCTTACGCGGCCGCTCAAATCGACTTGCAAAGCACCTCCAGTTTCAATTTGAATTCATTTTCAAACATCTCTTATGCCCCAGTCAGTTCGGTCATGCTGGGATATAAACGGGAAGATGTCGGTCATCCTCTGGATGGCTTCGGGATGCTGCTCCCCGGCATTGAAAAATTCAATATACTGGGAACTCTTTTCAGCTCAACACTCTTTCCTAACCGTGCTCCTCAGGGGTATGTCGCGCTCTCTTCTTATGTAGGCGGAATGCGTCAGCCGGAACTGGCGGGACTTCCTCAGGACAAACTTTTCAAGATGGTTCACGATGATCTTGTTAAACTGCTGAAGATACGAGGTGAGCCCGTCTGCTGTATTTCAAACTATTATCCCAGAGCGATCCCTCAATATAATGTCGGTTACGGACACTTTAAAGATATCGTGTATCAATTACAGAAAGACTGCCCCGGATTCTATATCGGCGGCAACTATACACGCGGACCGGCTCTCAGCGATAATATCCTTTCCGGGTTTGATTTCGCGGACAATATAGAAGATTACATCAAGACAGTTGCTCCTTTTGAAGTCTAGCTTTCCATCTCCCGCAAAACCGGAATTGCTGGCTCCCGCCGGAGACTGGGAGTGTGCTCATGCCGCTGTTGAAAACGGCGCGGACGCTATCTATTTCGGAGTGGATCGCTTTAATGCCCGCATGAGGGCAAAGAATTTCACCTTAGCCGAACTGCCGGAGCTGATGGCATGGCTCCATGAACGTGGTGTTCACGGCTATATCACTTTCAATACTCTCGTTTTTACAGAAGAACTCCAAAGCGCGGAAGAGGCATTGAGGAGTATCATCGCCGCCGGCGCGGACGCTGTCATCGTTCAGGATGTCGGTATCATGCGGATGATCCGGCAGATCTCTCCCGATTTTCCGATCAACGCCTCCACTCAAATGAGCATTACTTCCGCCGAAGGCATTCTGTTCGCGGAAAAAATGGGAGCATACGTCACCGCGTTAGGACGTGAATGTTCCATTCAGGAAATACAGAGGATCCAACAGGAACGGATCAGTCAAAGCACCGGCAGTCAACAAAACATTTTTCCTCTGGAAGTATTTATCCACGGTGCTTTATGCGTAAGCTGTTCTGGACAATGTCTGGCCAGTCAGGCTCTGGGAGGCCGTTCTGCGAATCGAGGAGAATGCGCCCAGCCATGCCGTCTTCCCTATCAGTTGATCCTCAACGGTAAAGAGTTGCCATTAGGCGCCAGAAAGTTTCTTCTCAGTCCCAAAGATCTTCTGGGACTGGAAATGATCCCGGACCTGATCCAGGCCGGAGTCTCCATTTTCAAAATCGAAGGACGTTTAAAAAGTCCCGAATATGTCAGCAGTGTCAGCCGTATCTATCGTCAGGCGATCGACGCGGCCTGGGATACCCTCTCGCACAATAATTTTGACCCGATGACCTGCCGGGAAACTCTTGTCGGGATATTGAAAGAAAAACGCTATGAGCTGGAAATGACCTTCTCCCGCGGTCTGGGAACAGGCTGGATGAAAGGGATCGATCAGCAAAGCCTTTGCCATGCACGTTATTCCGGGAACAAGGGTTTTCACATTGGCAAGGTCACCAAAATCCAGCGCAGAAGCGTATATATCCGTACTCAGGAACCTGTCCATCCCGGAGACGGCATCGCGTTTACCAATCCCGAAACAGAAGAAACTGTTCAGGGCGGACGGGTTTATCAGGTGGATCAGAAGGGTGACACCGTTTTATTAGAATTCAGCAGACAAACCTTCGATTTCCAAAAAGTCCGCGTGGGAGATATTGTTTATAAAACCAATGATCCGGCTCTGGATCGCCAGCTCCAGCAAAGCTATACCACCACAAAGCCTCTCTACCGCAGACCGATCCAAGCTATAGCGGAAGGTTCGATAGGAACCGTGCTCAAGATCACCTTTTGGGATGAACAGGGACACAGCGCCGAAGCGGTTTCCTCCATGCCACTGCAGGAAGCTCATTCACAACCTCTTTCCGCGGAAAAACTGAGAGATCAACTCAACCGTCTGGGGGATACTCCCTTCCGTCTGGAACAGCTTATTTTCAAAGTCAACGGCAGCTGTATGATCGCGGTCAGTGAATTGAACAGACTGCGTCGTGAACTATGCGATAAGCTCATTCAACAGCGCAGAAAACCCATTGTCTGGAAAATCGCGACCGGGAAAGATATTTGCAAAACGATCCTCATTTCCCGAAAAACACATTCCTCCACAGAAGAACCTGTTCTGTCTGTTCTTATTAGAAAGGAAAATCAACTGGATGCCGTGCTCCAAAGCGGTATCCGGGAAATTTATTGCGATTTTGACGATCCGGTTCTTTATAAAAAAGCTGTTGAGAAAGCCCGCTCATTCAAAAGCGAAAACACAACTTCACCCACTCTTTTCGCCGCGCCGCCTCGCATTTGCAGACCCGGTGAACATGAACTGTTGGAACAGATACTCCACTCCGGAGCCGATGGCTTTCTGATCCGCAACTATGATCATCTGGCCTTTTTCAAAGGAAAGCTCTGTCGGGGGGATTCCACTTTTAATATCACCAATCCAGTTTCCGCGGATCACTACCTCCACAACTGCGGTTTGCGAATATTAACACTTTCTAACGACTTAGGGATGAAACAAATCGTCTCTATGTTTCAATACGCTGATCCGGAATGTTTTGAATTGATTCTTCATCAGCATATCCCCATGTTCCACACAGCGTTTTGTCTCTTCTGTGCCTATTTGACCAAAGAACCGGGATTTCCTAAATGCGGAATGCCCTGCGAGCATAACATTCTCAAAATCAAAGACCGCACCGGGATCGAACATCCTATACTGACAGACGCGGGTTGCCGCAATACAATCTTCAACGGAAGGATCCAGACTGTCTGCGAATATTATAAGGAACTGCGTTCGACAGGACTTCGGCGGTTCAGGATCGAATTTGTTCAGGAATCACCGGAGAACATTATTTTTATCCTTTCTCTGTATAAGCAACTGATGAGAAATGAAATAAGTGGTTCTCAAATATGGGATCATCTCCGCTCCCGATCTTTCCAGCTGACCAGAGGTTCTTTTTAACACGAAAACACGGCCATTAAAGTTAAAACTTTCTAATGGCATTTTGGGACAAATGTATTGTGCGAGTCGCTTAAAAATTGTATAAGGATTCGTGTGGTTTTGTTGTTTTTCCCATCTTTATGGGATGCTAGTGATTCTAAATTTAGCTTATAATATGGATATACAAAAAGGGAAAGAACTGTTTGAGGCAAAACAATATAAAGAATGTTTAGCCTATTTCCTCGATTATCCAAAAGAAATCGGACCTGAAGGATATTGTTATCTGGGAAGAATATATCGTGATGGCTTAGGGATTGAGGCGGATGAGAAAAAAGGACTGGAATATTTTCAGCAGGCTGCGAATCTGGGATATGCTCCGGCACAGTATCAACTTGGAGGTTCCTTTTTAAATGGATGGGGAGTAGAGAAAAATATTTCAGAAGGAGTAAAATGGCTGCGTTCCGCCGCGGAACAAGGATATGCGCCAGCGCAGCTTAATTTGGGTTGTCTGTACATGGATGAAGAGGAACTCTATAATGAAAAAGAAGCCTTTGATTTATTCAGCAAAGCAAGCGAACAAGGTCTTGCCGGGGCACAACGCCATTTAGGGTGGATGTATGAACAAGGATTAGGCACCAAGAAGAATATTCATAAAGCTGTGGAATACTACCAAAAAGCTGCAGAACAAGGAGATGCTATTGCGATGTTCTATTTATCTGAAAAGTATGAAACCGGAGAAGGCATCAGCCGGAACGATTCACTTGCCCTCCAATGGTGTGAATCTGCCGCAAGACAAGGATATGCACCAGCACAAAATTCTATGGGGATGCGGTACGCTTTCGCGAATGGGGTGGAACAAAATGATGAAAAAGCCTTTCAATATTTTTTGCAGGCGGCAGAACAAGGATGGGCACCATCGGAGTACAATGTAGGGCTTTTTTATTCCAGAGGAAGAGGTGGTTGTACTCAAGATGAGAAAAAAGCATTTAGGTGGTATCAACTGGCGGCAGAACATGGACACTCAAACGCGCAATGCAATCTTGGCTGGGCCTATGAGAATGGTTTGGGTTGTGAAGTAGATTATCAGCAGGCTTTACATTATTATGAAATGGCTGCGGCAAACGGAGATGAATTAGCAAGAAATAATAAGGAATTGCTGGAAGCCCGACTTCGCGGTTCCAATATATTTTGGACAAAGATTTGGATACAGACTAAAAATTGGATCCGCCGTTATCTCCCATTTTAACCCAAAATCGCCAATAGATGGAATTTCCGATGGTGCTTTTGAGTAAGAGGTTTATTTTTTCTTCTAATTTGGCATGATGTTTGCTATAAAAAGGACGTGGTGAGTGCGAATGTGCAACACAGAAGTGACAAGAAGATACCGATGCCGATAAGGCGCCGGTGGTCGATCTTTCGTCGTCAATTTCTGCCGACAATAGCATTCTCCGCTGTAATACTTTTTACTCTCTTTTTCTGGAAGATCTATATCATGCCGGTTGGCCATCCTCAAGGTATCCAAACGGCTCAGAAGAAGAATACAGAACTGGTTATTGGCAAAGCTCCAGCAAAGAAAGCTGTAACAAGTTCTGTAGTGATGATTTCTGAATAGTTTTCCTGTTGAGTGTAGTCTCATAGTGGTTTCAAGGGCAGAAAGTATTTTTTGTTAGTGTATTCTGGGTGTACTGGTTTGTTTGTTTGCAGTACACCTTTTTTTTATTTTTCTCTAAAATATCTGGCCAAAATTCCCCCTTTCCGCTATAAAAATCGTCAGTGATTGTATGAGCAATGAATTCGATTTAACGGCGTGGCTGAAGAAAACCACGGAAACAGTCAACCACTCTTTGGATCAGCTTCTTCCCTTTGAAGATGTGAAGCCCACCACCCTTCACAAAGCCATGCGTTACTCTGTATTTGCCGGCGGCAAACGGGTTCGCCCGGCTATCCTGCTGGCTTCGGTTGACGCTTGCGGCGGCAACCCGGAATCCGCTCTGCCCTTGGCGTGCGCTGTGGAGTGCATCCATACCTATTCCCTTATCCATGATGATCTTCCGGCAATGGACAATGATGATTTCCGCCGGGGTCGTCCCACCAATCATAAAGTTTTTGGAGAAGGTTTGGCTATTTTGGCCGGAGATGGTCTTCTGACCGAAGCTTTCGCGCTGGCGGCTCATTGGAAAGCTGTCACCCGTTATAATCATAAAGATGTCATGGCGGAACTCGCATATCAGGCCGGCAGTCTTCAAATGGTTGGCGGACAAGCTATTGACTTGGAAAGTGAAGGAAAGGCCATCACTCGTGAGGAACTGAAATACATCCATGAGCGCAAAACCTCCGCGCTGCTTTGCCTTTCGACCCGTCTGGGTGGCATGGCCGCTGACTGTACCGAAGAGCAGCTGAAGGCATTGACAGACTTTGGCTATAAAGTGGGGCTCGCCTTCCAAATCATTGATGATATTCTGGATGTGACACAAAGCACCGAAAAACTTGGGAAAACAGCCGGCAAGGATGTCCAGGAGCAAAAAGCCACCTATCCCGCGCTGGTCGGTCTGGAAAAATCCAAGCAGCTGGCAGCCGAATTAACTAAGGAAGCCTTTGATTCTCTGCATATTTTCAATGGAAAAGCAGTCATTCTGGAAGCGCTGGCGGAAAAACTTCTCAACCGGGATCATTAACTTTTACCCGCTTTCATCATCTTCAAAGTGGACAATCCGTTTTATTTTTAATAAAATCAACCCACTTATGCGAAGTGTAAAGATATTAACCTCGATCATCTTGGCAGCAGCGGTTTTCCATTTAGGATATACCGACGCGAATGCCAAAGCTAAAACAATGAATGTAGAAAAATCATATTTTGATACGACTCCCTCCGGAGAAGTAATTGACGCTTATACTTTAGACAATGGCAACGGTGTGACTGTCAAGCTCATCACCTGGGGAGCCTCTATTGTGCAAGTCAAAGCGCCGGATCGTGACGGCAACATCGGCAACGTTGTTCTGGGTGCCGACAAAGTCAAACCCTATATGGGCGATTATCTGGGCTCTGTGGTAGGACGTTACGCCAACCGCATCGCCAAGGGTAAATTCACCCTGGACGGCAAAGAATACACACTGGCCACCAACAATGGTGAAAATCACCTGCACGGCGGTCTCCAGGGCTTCAATTCCAAGATTTGGAAAGCCAAGAAGATCAAGGGCAAAGATTATGTCGGTGTCGTTTTCACCGCGACCAGCGCGGATATGGAAGAAGGTTATCCTGGCAATATGACCCTGAAGGTCACCTATACGCTGGACGGAGACAACAATCTCAAGCTGGATTATTTTGCCAAAACAGACAAAGCCACGGTTGTCAATCTGACCAACCATGCTTATTTCAATCTGGCCGGTGAAGGCACCATTCTGGATCACATCGTGACCCTGAACGCTGATTTCTATACTCCGGTGGATGATGGTCTGATCCCGACCGGTGAGATCCTCTCTGTCAAAGGAACTCCGTTCGACTTCACCCAACCCAACCGCATCGGTTTCGGTTTCGACAAGCTGAACAACAATCCTAAGGGCATTGACCACAACATCGTTCTGCGCAGCGCCAAGGAAAAGATGCACCCTGTGGCCACCGTGCTGGAAAAGAAGACCGGCCGTGTCATGAATGTGTTCACCACTCAGCCGGGTGTCCAGTTCTATACCGGCAACTTCCTGAACGGTGCATTTGTGGGCAGAGAAGGTCCCTATAATCAATATGCCGGTTTCTGCTTAGAAACACAGCATTATCCGGACAGCCCCAATCAGGCTCACTTCCCCTCTGTGATCCTCAGACCGGGAGAGACCTACAATGAAGTGACCATCTATCAGTTCACTGTAGAAAAATAAGTAAAGAATAACATTTGAACGAGGCGCGCTCATTTGACGCGCGCCTTCTTTTTTTATGAATCTCAAATCTGTAACACTCCTGCTTTGCTGCGGTGCCCTCCTCTGCGGATGCGCGACCAGCACCATTGAGTCCAGACGCATGGAACGTATCGCCGCATACGAAGCACTTCCACCGGAATTTCAGCGGCTCGCGGATGCCGGAGAAATCAAGACCGGTATGCCCAAAGACGCTGTTTACATCGCGTGGGGCGATCCGGATGAGGTCACTTATTCCGAAGACGATCACGGAAAATTTGAGACCTGGCTCTACTACGGACGGTATATGAAAGAATACCGTTACTGGAATTACCGCAGTGTCAACCGTGGTGACGGCGAGGAATATCTTGTCCGCCATCTGGAAAGTGAATACAACCCGGAGAGTTTCCTGAAAGCGGAACTCATTTTTTCAAGGGGAAGACTCATTCGCTGGCGCACTTTCCCCAAGCCGCAGAACTAAAGGCTGATCAGTTCTTTTTCTCCCGATCCAGCTCTTCCAAAAGCGCGTCGGCCAGGGTCTGATAATCCTCTATGGAGTTATAGAGCTGCGCGCTTATCCTGACATGGCGGGTCACCAGATCCGGCCAGAAGAAGATCGGCACTTCGATCTTGTGTCTCTCCCAGAGATCGTTCTGAAGGATCGCCTCAAACCGCGGCAGGGTCGGCGGACGTTTGCGGGGATCCGCCGGGATCGGTATCGTGACCATGCTCCCCTGGAATTCATCCGGACACGGCACAGGCACATTCAACGCTTTGCAGAGCAAATCACGTCCCTGCAGAACCAGCTGATGATTATATTCCCGGATCGCGGGCCAGCCGCCGGGAACTGTTTTCTCTAAAAAATCGATCGTATCGGGAACGCACAGATACGGAGTCGGACAAATCGTTCCCGTCCATCCAAACTGGATCGAATACTTGGAGCGGTCTGTGCGTATGGTATTGAATCCGTGGCTGATCACCGAAGGATGCATGATGCTGATGCGATCCGGCCGCACATACAACAGCGCGGAACCCTTGGGCGTACACATCCATTTATGGCAGTTGCCGGTATAATAGGTCGCCCCCAGCTGATCCAGATTCAAGGGAACCATTCCCGGTCCGTGAGCGCCGTCTATCAGTGTTTCAATATTGCGTCTGTTGCATTCCTGGATGATTTCCTCTATCGGCATGATGAATCCTGTGGCGCTGGTGATATGATCCAGCAGAACCAGACGCGTCCGGGGAGTGATCGCTTTCAATACCGGGAGCACCACTTCTTCTCTTTTCTGAATGGGATAAGGGATATCCACCTGACGGACACGGACTCTGTTGAGAAAAGCGACATAATTGAGAGCGTTGCGGCTCGCGTTGTACTCATGGTTGGTCACGATGATCTCGTCCCCTTCCTTGAAACTGAGCGACTGCAGAACAGAGTTCACCCCTGTCGTCGCGTTCGGCACAAAGGTCAGGCTCTCAAACTTGCACCCCACAAAATCCGCCAGACGCTGACGGGCATAGTCATAACGCGGTTCCAGAGTGCGGTGAAGGAAATTCATGGGATTGCGCTCCAGTTCACGGCGCAATTCATTCTGACGCTCCAAAATAGCGGTCGGACACGCTCCAAAGGAGCCATGATTCAAAAAGGTGATCTCCGGATCTAACCCCCAAAATTTTTTGTAAGGACTCATTACATCAACTTCATTTTCGGTAAATCTTGGCTGTCAACTAAGCCTGTGGGCTCATTCTGAGCGTTTACCACCACCAAATCATCTATGTTGCGCTCATTGAAAATGCGCAGCGCTTCCGCCGCCAGAGCGTCCTCGCGGATCGTAATGGGATCGCGCGTCATCACACTGCCCAGTGTACGGTTCAGGATCTGATCATCCCGGGTCATATAGCGGCGCAGGTCTCCATCCACAAAAATGCCCCGCAGTTTACCGTCGCTTCCAACAACGGTCAGCGAACCGGCCTTGGCTTCGGTCATTTTCAAAATTCCTTCTTTCACCGTGCAGCTTTCATTCACTATGGGATGACGGCTGCCCGTTCTCATGATCTCCTTGACCCTCAGCAGCAAAGCCCTGCCGATCGCCCCGGAGGGATGGAATTTGGCAAAATCCTCACGGGTAAAGCCTCTTACCTGAAGGATCGTCATCGCCAGCGCGTCCCCCATCACCATCATCGCGGTCGAGCTGGAGGTCGGAGCCAGGTTAAACGGACAGGCTTCGCGAAGAATCTTTACGGATAAGACCAGGTCACTATGCCGCGCCAGCGAGGACTGGGCATTCCCGGTCACCGCGATGATCTTCACCGAGAAGCGCTTCAGCGCCGGCAGCAGTCCCATCAGTTCATTCGACTCGCCCGAATAGCTGAAAATAAAAACGATGTCTCCATCATTGATAAGCCCCAAATCCCCATGCAGCGCGTCCACACTGTTCATCACCACCGCGACCGAACCGGTGCTGGTCAGTGTCGCGGCTATCTTATGACAGACATTTCCGGACTTGCCTATCCCGGTCAAAACCAGTTTGTTCCGTTGTGTCAGCGCGTTCACGCACCAATCCACAGCCGTCACAAAATGCTCATCCAGTTCACCGCTCAACTGCCGGAGCGACTCGATCTCTGTCTCAAACACCTGTTTGCCCAGAGCTAAGTAATCTTGAGTCTTATCACTCATACCCTCCCAAAGACTAACGCAAAAATAAAAAAAAGACAGGTTAAAATAAAGCCTGTCTTTTTCTTGTCACTCAACCTTTTAAAATCAGGCTTTCAGTTTTTGTATGATCAGCTTGGCCACCTTCTCGCCGGAAAGCAGCATTCCTCCGAAAATCGGCCCCATTCGATACCCTCCGGCCACATTGTTCGCGCTCATACCGCAGGCAAACAATCCGGGATAGTATTCCTGGGTATTCTCCACGGTGGAAGCCTCGCCGCTGTCCACCCACATCGGTTTCTCTCCCAATATCTTGCCTGTTTCTGTATTCAAACGGATCTGTGCCTTCTCCGAGGCCAGTTTCATGATTTCGGAGGGATGTCCCGTTCCGTCCAGAACCGCTTTGGATATCACGGTCAAGGGATCCACATGCATTCCCAGACGTTCCACCGGAGTCCAGTTGATCACCAGACCGCCGACTTTTCCTTCCTTGAAGACGATATCCTCCACGCTGACCGCGTTAAATATCTTAGCCCCACTGGAAACCGCGCCATAGATCAGCGCGCTGGCCATTTCCACTGAATCCAAAGTATGATAGCCGCCGGCGGACTCGATCGGCTGATGCCGGATGCCGAATGAATCCAGGATATGCAGAGCGCTGTCCTGCACAACTACTTCATTGAAAAGCATTCCGCCTCCCCAGGTACCTCCGCCGGGAGCCAGTTTGCGTTCAAAGACTGCCACTTTCAGACCGGCCCTGGCCAGATCGCGCGCGGCCGTCAGGGATGAAGGACCGCCTCCCACTATAGCCACATCCAATAAAAGTGCCTGTTCCAGCTTCTTACTGAAGCTCCGAACGATCGCGGACGAAATAACATTCTCTATCAGCATAATGATACAAAAACCGCCGGCACCACCTGCCGGCTCTCACAATATCCGGCACAACTCCTCCCAAGTCAATCCAATTCGATAATCTCCTTACAGAGCCGACTTATCTCCAAACCGCATGAAGGATGGTTTTGAGTTTGTTGAACCTCAAGGGATTTAATTACTCGACACTTTTATTTTTATGTGTTTTACTACTCATCGTGTTTGGAATAATTCAAAAAAACATACTGGTTAATTCTACTATGAAATTATTTTCATTTCTGTGGAAGTATTGGTTGTATATTTTTATTCCCGTTTTTATCTGTGACTGTTCACTTTCTTATAACGCAGATATTCATGCAAAGCAGAGGATTACGGGAAGATATTTTTTATATTGTGCGACTGAAGGTGGTCCTAAGCATTACTATTTGCATAATGGTATTTGGGATATGTCTCCTGGAGGTATTTTTGATGGAACCATTCAAGAAATTGGATGGAATAAGGATTGGATTGTTGTAAAAGCGGAAAGACTTTGCGGTATAGACCCAAGTGGCTGGTACGTATTGAATGTCAAAAGAGGGAGTGTCATGGCACCTATCACTTATGAAAATTTAGCGAAAAACACAAATTGGGCTTCTATCAAGTGTGTTCCAGTTTCAGAGGCATATAAAAGTTTGGTTCGTTTTTTGGATTAGGCAAAATATTAAATGAACAAAATGTCACATAATATGAAAAATATACTTCAAAAAATTATGACAATCATTAAAAATATTTTTTGGGGAATATTATTTGCTCTCTTTCTTTTTTACTCAGGGTGTACTGTGATTCGATATTGTGACTGCCTATTTTAAGTTGTACTATCAATTATGCCTTGTCCAAAAAAGACGAGAT
>JAFZAR010000220.1 GCA_017557085.1 Verrucomicrobiota bacterium
GGCCCGTCTGGAACTGACACCGAAACATTTTTCCTATTTGAAGATCGGGGAAGGCTGCAATCACGCCTGTTCCTTCTGCGCGATCCCGCAGATCCGCGGCAGTTACCGCAGCCGTATGCCGGAGGACATTCTGGCGGAGGCTCGCGCTACCATCAAAAACGGCTGCCGGGAGATCAATCTCATTTCGCAGGACACTTCCTGGTATGGTCAGGATCTGATCCGACGCAAAAAGCTGGAACTGGAAATGAATCCCGCGGCGTACCTTCTCAAGAAGGTCAGTGCGCTGCGCGGAGATTTCTGGGTTCGTCTGCTTTATACACATCCGGCGCACTGGACCGATGAGCTGATCGAGGTCATGGCCAAGTCCAGGAAAGCCGTGAAGTATGTGGATATCCCTCTGCAGCATATCCATCCGGTCATGCTGGAGCGTATGGGACGGCGCACCCCGGAGAAACAGATCCGCGCTTTGCTGGATAAGATCCGCGAACGGATCCCCGGCGTGACGATCCGCACCACTTTCATTGTCGGTTTTCCGGGTGAGACCGAGGAATACTTCCAGAGCCTGATGGATTTTGTCAAAGAACAGCGTTTCCAGAAGGTCGGAGCCTTTACCTACTCCGCTCAGGAGGGAACACGCGCCGCGGTGATGACCGGGACCGTACCCGAAGCGGTGAAAAGAAAACGCCTGGAACGGCTGATGCGTCTCCAGAGAGACATATCCCTGGAACAGCAGCGCGCCATGATAGGCAAGACGCTGAAAGTTTTGGTGGAGCGTCCGATCACGGAAAACGAGATCGAAGGTGTGGAGGTCGCAAACGGCGAATCCGGCCAGACGCGGGGCAGTATGGGACGGCTTCTTTCCCTGGACAGCTCTTACTGGGTGGCTCGCGGAGCCGGAGACGCGCCGGATGTGGACGGGCGTGTCTATGTCCGCAATGTTCCTGAAGAAAAAGCCGGTGATTTTCTGGAGGTAAAGGTGACGGACTGCCGGGAGTACGATCTGCTGGCGGAACCGGTCACTCTGCCGAAACAAAAACATCAGGCGTAAATTCCTTCTGATCAGACAGAAAATACTGTTTTTAAAAATATCCTCTTGGATAAAAAGTTTGTTTTGTGTAAAATCAAGTCTGCTATGGCGGCTTAGCGATTGAATTCGCTCTAGTACATGCTGTTTAAGTGGTGGTAGGTAGGAAACGGGTGCATTGGTTTCGTCTTGGCAATCATTAACTTAATAAAGAAAGTATAGATGAATATGAACGGTTTATTAGCGTTTGTTGTGCCGGGTGGATGGGAACTCGTCCTGATCGTGATCGTGGTTTTGCTGCTCTTCGGAGCAAAGAAGATCCCCGAACTGGCTAAAGGTTTAGGCACAGGTATCAAAGAGTTCAAGAAAGCCACCAATGAGATCAACAGTGAAGTGCAGCGTGCGATGGAGGATGAACCTGCCAAAAGCACTCCTTCACAATCAAATCAGCAGTCGGCTTCTTCCACGAATAATTCCCAGTCGGATCAGGCGCCTAAGGCCTAGTATTCCTGGAGTTTTTTATCCATAGAACACTATGGCTGACGAGCCTGAAGATCCCATTCTGGATTCAGAAGAAGAGGAAGGCGGGCCGATAAAAGGTTTTCTGGAACACCTGGAGGATCTCCGCTGGGTGTTCCTCAAGAGTTTTACGGCTCTTTTCATCGCGCTGCTGGTGTGTCTGTTCGGCGCGCCGACGATCATCAGTATTTTGAAAAAACCTCTTGAGGAATCGGGCAGACTGGAAAGTCTCTACGGTTCCAAGGGGGCTTCTATCGCGGTACGGGTCGGTACGAACACCGTCGCCACTTTCAGACCGGGCACTGCGTACATGCAGGGACTGGCGGCCCTCAATGTCCCTTCCAATCAAAATGTCACGCTGGATCTCTATCCCGTGAC
>JAFZAR010000221.1 GCA_017557085.1 Verrucomicrobiota bacterium
CGTTTCCAGAAGATGCCAAAGAAGAACACCACAAAGATCGGAGGGGCCAGATACCCTTGCACAGACTGCAGGTAGTTATAAAGACCGTCCGCGCCGCGGATCACCTGGATCCACAGCAGACCGATCACGACCATCACGGCAATGGCGATGCGTCCCACCCAAACCAGTGAAGCCTGAGAGGCTTGCGGTTTGAGACGGCGGTAAACATCCATCGTGAACAAAGTAGAGGAAGCATTGAATGTTCCGGCCAGAGAGCCCATCAAAGCCGCGATCAGACCGGCCACCACGATGCCGCGCACACCGATCGGCAGCACGGTTTGCACCAGCAGAGGGAACGCGCCCTGAGCCGCCGCGCGATTGACCGAACCATCCTGATTCACCAGAGCGGAAAGTGTCTCATATTGACCGCTTTTCGCCAGAGCAAAGCAAATCATTCCGGGAATGATGAAAATGAACACAGGCAGCAGTTTCAGCGCACCGGCAAAGATACAGCCGCGGCGGGCTTCCTTCTGACTGGGCGCGCCCAAAGCTCTCTGCACGATGTACTGATCCGTACACCAGTACCAGAGGCCGACGATCGGCGCGCAGAAGAGCATACCGATCCAGGGATAATTCGCGTTGAAATACCACGCCATGCGGCCGGTCTCCTTCACCGGTTCCCAAGTTCCCTCCACACCGGCAGGGATCAGCGGTTTCCACAAATTGAACATTTCTGAACCCAGGGTGCTTCTCAGGACATCCCATCCGCCCAGAGCTTTCAGTCCGAAATAGGTCAGCAGACCGGATCCCAGCACCAGCACAGAAACCTGGATCACATCCGTATAGGCCACCGCGCGCATACCGCCCAGGATCACATATAACCCGGCCATGCACAGCACGATGATACTCCCGATCCAGAAACTGTCGATCGGACCCAGATGCATATCCGGCAGCAGCGCGGAGAACACCACACCGCCGGCAAAAATACCCACAGCCACCTTGGTGACCACATACGACACCAGCGAAACGATAGAAAGGAACGTCCGGCAGCCCGGCGAGAATCGTTTTTCCAGGAATTCCGGCATGGTAAACACCTTGCCGCGCATAAAGAACGGGATCAATATCCAGCCCAGGATCAGCACACACCAGGCGTGCAGTTCATAGTGTGCCATTGCCACACCGTCCGTCGCTCCGGAACCGGCCAGACCCACCAGGTGTTCCGAGCCGATATTGGATGAAAAGATAGAAGCGCCGATCACCCACCAGGCCAGATTACGCCCGGCCAGGAAGAAATCATCCGCTGTATCCTTATTGCGTTTTGTGACCCAGGTGGCCACACCAATCACCAGGGCAAAATACCCTACTATAATACACCAATCTATCGCATGCATAATAATCGCATCTTTTCAAGACCCGCGGAACCATCCGCGGCACAAAAAACTTGCGCTCCTCTTATAACAGGTTTAAAATCGCTTTGCAAGTTTTAAGTGCGTTTGGAGTTTTCTCCAATGCAAAAGAAAGACCTTTATGATTACGCTAGGTGTTATTGTTGGAACGCGCGGTTTTTTCCCTTCTTCTCTGTGTGAAGAGGGTCGCGCCGAAATTCTGAAAGCCTTGAAAAAACAAGGTGTTAAACCCATTATCCTCCCGGAGAACGC
>JAFZAR010000222.1 GCA_017557085.1 Verrucomicrobiota bacterium
ATGGGATCAGTCTGATCAGCCGGAGCGGTGCAGTTTATGGAACGCGCGGCTATTCCCGGCTTGCCCGGATGAAATGTCTTATCGGGAATGGCTTTGGTATTTCCGGCCGGAGCAGGCACATCTCCATCCGGAATATGTGGAGCGGTTTCGTCGGACTTCTCGTTATGACTGCGCACAGATAGCTGTTTTAACTCATTTGGGGGCATTCCATCAGCGCAGAGCCTCATCACGTTAGGGGAATTCTATGAAACGCTCTCTGCCGCCGATCACTGTTTATGACTTGGAAACGACGGGGATGTCTCCGGAGTATGACCGCATCATCCAGATCGCGGCAGTCAAGATGATCCACGGACAGATGATCCCGGAGAAGTGTTTTTGTTCTTATGTGAATCCGGGACGAAGGATTCCGGCCTGGATCACTCAATATACGGGGATCACCAATGAGGACGTGAAGGACGCGCCGCCGATCGAATCGGTTCTGGCGGAGTTCTCACGCTGGTCAGGGGAATCGGTATTGCTGGCTCATAACGGGAACCGGTTCGATATCAAGTTCATCCAGTCGGCTTGCTGTTACTGCGGATTCCAGCCGCGGCCTGTGTGGTATTGCGATTCGATGCTGATGTCCTGGCAGTTATGGGGACGCAGAGGAATGAGCCACGGTCTGGACGCGGTTATAGAACGACTGGGTGTGGATGCGGACGGCCTGCGCCGGCATGACGCGCGGGGCGATGCTCTGCTGCTGGGACGTTGTGTGGAGCGGATCTTTGATCTCTATTTGCAGGCGAACGGAACACTGCCCGATTTGAAACTGAAGACGGGGTATCTGCCTGATTGCTGATAATTTTGGAAATGGACTGATATGCGGAATAATTTAAAAAAACTGAGAAAAGCACACGGTTGGACTTTGCGCGAGCTTTCGGAGCGATCCGGTATAGCGATCTCCACTCTTGGCAATTTCGAGAATGGATGCACTGGGATCAGTGTGCCGGCCTTGCTGAAATTAGCACATCTGTTTCAAATAAGTCTGGATCAGCTGCTGTTTGGCAGTGGTGAGGATGGCTTGGATCTCAATGTCAGAAAACCTTCTCTGGTGCCGGTGATCTCGTGGGCACGAGCCGGATCGGCCAGGGATTATTCGGATCTGAGCAGTCAGCTGGATGAAGTGCTGCCATCCGAGTGCCCTGATGAGAATGCATTTGCTCTGATCCTGGATGGGGACAGCATGGAACCGGAATTCCACGCGGGGGATCGTGTCGTGTTTTCTCCCAATACCGAGCCGCGTAACGGAGACTATGTGGTGGCCCGGTTCAGGGAAAATGCCGACCCGGTGTACTCGCTGGGAGTCGTTTTCAAGAAATACAAACGTGTCGGCAAGTACGGCGAAAAAGTCCTTCTCCAAAGCCTGAATCCCATCTATTCGGATATCATCAAACCTGCTGACGAATTCCTTTTCATCTATCCAGCCGTCAGCCAGATGCGCTACCTGCGGCATTAACTTTTCAAAAGGATTTGGTTAGAATCATGAATGATAAAAGATAAACTGTTGTTTAATAAGAAGATAATATCAGAGACGCGAAGTTAGATACTGACTTGATGACCAAGCAATGAAGGGTATGAAAAAGCAGAGGAAAATCATTTTTAGAGTTGTTGCGTTGCTGGGATGCGTGCTTCTGTTAGTTGTTGTTAATTATTATCATTGGCAAACATTCCAACATGCCAGAGAAATAGAATTGATCGGTTTTATTGATACGTGGAAAAACGAAGGGTGTCCGTCTCATGCCGAAAATTGGTCTGTGTCGAAGAAACTTGGTTTCTTTATGACAAATCACGTATTTGCTGTGGACGGTACCAATTTTAC
>JAFZAR010000223.1 GCA_017557085.1 Verrucomicrobiota bacterium
ACCTCCCTGCGTCCACACAAGTGGTTGATTTTATCAAAACCGCTCCCGGAATGCAACCTATTATCACATTACCCCGGAATTTTGATTCAAAAATAATCATATCTTCCTAATCAATAATATGTTATAAATAATTTTAAAAATATCCTGTAGAAATGACCGATCTCTTCTGTATTATAATATATCTCTTTATTAAACAAATAGTTATCTGTTTATCTCAGCACCCATCCGTGGTTCTTTTCCTCTATTTTGGAGGCGGCCCGGCAAAATACGGTTGAAAACTTGTCAAGGGTGTGTTAGATTTGGATTTGGTTGTTGTTTTGTGGAAAACAAAAGGTTATGAACTTTTTTAATTCTAAATTTTTCAGACTGCTGCTGCCGATCGCGGGCTGCAGCCTGGCGATCCTGTTTCTGGTGTCTTTGCTGTCACCGGTTATTACCCGTTTAAAGGCAGATCGCAATCCCTATAATCAGCAAATCACTCTCGCTGAGAACAGTGGACAGCCTCTCCCGTCTCAGTCACAGGCTATGCGCGGAACTCCCAACAGGCAGATCCGCTTCAGCGAGTCGGGGAGCATCAGCCTGCCTCGTCCTCACAAAGAGGTAAAAGAGGAAGAAGAACTGATGGAAAGCGCCAATGACGCTTCCACTTCCCTGCAGGGATATATGCCGATCCTGGGCGGACAGTACCAAAACGCGAACAAGCCCCGCCGCATGACCAAAGCCGAAAAGAAACGCATGGAGGAAAAACGCGACCGCCAGGAAAACTGGGCCTATGCGGATCCCGATGAAGTCGTGGACGATGCGGAGAAAGAAATTTGGGAAAAGAAAGATACCCGTGACGCTGAAGAGGAAATAAAGGAAGACGAGACCGTAGAGTCCATCATCCTGGGCGACAAGAAGAACCTGCTGATCTACAAGTTCATCAACGGGGATTCCGGTGATTCCAAGGATAAGGACGAGGCTCTGGCCGCGGCAGCTGCCAGCGCGAAAAACGATGTTTCCGCCAAGGTAAAACTCAGCGACAGTGAAAGTTCGGCAACTTCAGCGGCAAACGTCAAAGGCTCCGCGGAACGGCTCGTGAACGGTGCACAAAACTCCCCTTTCAGCAAAGATGCCGATATCCATTCCAAGGTGTTTTCCGCCTCTTCCGGCAATAACAATAACAATGTCTGGGACTTCTTCAACGGCAGTTCCAAATCCGCTGCCGTCAAGATAGACAATCCGTTCGCTGCCCGTCAGCAACGGGAGCAGAGCCTCAATGACTTCCGTTCTATGATCTCTTCCGGCTCTCAAAATCCGGCCAATACCACTCCGGCCGCGAATCTTTCGGAAAGAGTCAACATCAGTTCTTCCACCGGAAATCTCTTTGGAACGGATGCCGGCGGCGGCAATTCGCTTCCATCCAGTCCCGGCGGCATCACACTGCCCGGAACCGATAACTCTCCGATCACACCGCCGACAGCGGCTCCGACAGCCAAGACTTCTCCGCTGACTCCGGAGCGCGGCATCAGCCGTGACGGGATGCCTTCGCGCGAGATCCCACGTCTGATCATCAGAAGACCCTGAACCCAAAACTAAAAAATATGAACTCTTTTATTAAATTCAGTGCCATCATCACAGCGTGCGCGGCGTTTTTATTCAGCGCTCACACCGAAACAGCCTTCGCGGCTGACGGTGATTCCCTGCAGCTTGCTCCCATGACCCCGGCTCCGCTGGAACTGGGACGCGGTGTCAATGTGCTGGGCTATGACCCGATTTGGAACAACTTTGAACAAAGACGCTTCAAAGCCGAATATTTCACAAAAATCAAAGAGGCCGGCTTCGATCATCTGCGGCTGAACATCCATCCCTTCCGCCATCAGCTGGGCGCGGACGAGGGCTACCGCATGAAAGACGAGTGGTATCAGACCCTGGACTGGATCGTGGACAACGCCCTGCGGAACGACCTGAAGATCATCCTCGATCTGCATGAGTACAACGCCATGAGCGAAGATCCCGAAGGCAACCGGGAGCGTTTCCTCTCCTTCTGGAGGCAGATGTCCGACAAGTTTACCAGCTACTCCAACCGGGTCGTTTTTGAGCTGCTCAATGAACCCCATGACAAGCTCGACGCGAAACTGTGGAATGTTTACGCCAAAGACGCTCTGGCCGTGATCCGCGAGAAAAACCCGGAACGCCCCGTCATCATCGGCGCGACCCAATGGAACAGCATCAATCTGCTGCACACACTTGAGCTGCCGGCGGACGATCCCAATATCCTGGTAACGGTCCACTATTACAAACCGATGCGCTTCACCCATCAGGGTGCCAGCTGGGTCGGCGAGGAACTGAGGAACACCTCCGGTGTGACCTGGGGAACGGACGAGGAAAAAGCGGCCGTTGTGAAAGATTTTGAGGAAGCCCGCAAGTGGGGCGTGGATAATAACCGCATCGTCTATCTGGGCGAATTCGGCGCTTACGACAAAGCTCCCACCGAGTCCCGCGTGACCTACACGGATTACGTCTGCCGCACCTGCGAAAAGATGGGCTGGAGCTGGGGCTACTGGCAGTTCGACTCCGACTTTATCGTTTTCGACGTGAAAAATGATAAATGGGTCGAACCGATCCTGGGAGCCTTGATCCCGAACTCCCCTGTTCTGAAATAGGTCCTGACACGACGTGGCTGAGACACCATCATCCGGCTCTGTCCCCCTGCGGGGAACCCTTGCCTCCGGGCAGAGCAAAGAAGAACTCTATCCGGCCAGCGGACGCTTTCCGCGCAAAGGATACTACCGCTTTCGGATGACGATCGCCTTTGACGGAACCCGTTACGCAGGCTGGCAGTTCCAGCTTTCCGGGCTGGCCGTCCAGCAATGCGTGGAAACCGCCCTGAAAGCGCTCTTTCCCGGCTCGCTGGGTGTCCACGGATGCAGCCGCACCGATGCCGGAGTCCACGCGCTGGGACTGGTCGCTCACGCGGACGTTCCCCGCGAAGAATTCCGCATCCCCATCCGCAAGCTGATCCTGGCTCTGAACGCGCATCTGCCGGAAGATATCCGCATTCAAAAAGTCTCACGCTGTCCGCAGGATTTTCACGCGCAATATCAGGCCCATTCCAAGGAATACCGCTACCAGGTCTGGAACCATCCCGGAATGAATCCCCTGCTGATCGCGCGCGCCTGGCACGTTGCCAAAACACTCGACCTGGTCTCCATGCGCCGGGCGGCCGCTCTCTTTGTGGGTAAAAAAGACTTCCGCTCCTTTGCCTGCAATCACGACCAGTTTATTGAAAACACCGTCCGCACTCTCACCCGGTGCCAGATCCAGAAACGCGGACATCTGCTCACCTTTGTGATCGAAGGCAACGGCTTCCTCTACAAAATGTGCCGCAGCATCGTGGGCACACTCGTCCAGGTCGGACTGGGCCGCTACACTCCGGCCGATGTCGAAGCCATGTTTGAAAAGCGAGATCGTGAATCCGCCGGAATGTCCGCTCCCGCCGAAGGACTCACCCTCTGGAAAGTCAGCTACCGCACGGCTTCAAAGTAACCGAAAAAGGAATTGGAATTGAGTGCCAAAAATGTTAAACTTTGTTTGATTTGAAAAGGAACCAGGGAATGAAAAATTGTTGGAAGAAAATATTAAAAGTCATCCTGATAATTTCTGGCGGGCTGATCGGTGCTGGTTTGTGCTTTGCATTTTTACGTTCTAATCTGGATGATAGTCTTTTAGGGATAATAATGTTTATTCTTCTCATCC
>JAFZAR010000224.1 GCA_017557085.1 Verrucomicrobiota bacterium
AAGACCGTCGCGCCGTCCGGTGTGACCGAGAGTTCTCTGGCGTTGTTGCTGTCAAAGCGCATCAGCCGTTTGCTGTTCATCTTAGGATCAACAGCCGCCTGGATGGCGATTTTCTGAGGCTCCGTTTCACCTTTGCGCAGCAGGTAGAGATCCACGTCATATTCAAAAGCGATATCACCCGTTTGGAATGCGACACACGGACAGCGGACCGCGTCTCCCACAAAATGAGTCAGCTGGCGGCCTTTGCCTTCCATGTCGAACATCCAGAGGTTCGGTGTCTTGGCATCGTTATCTTCGATCTTCGTGTGGATCTTTCCGATCTCACTCAGGGTAGGGATGCCGCGGGTCTGTTCACCGATCGTGGAAGTCAGGATCTCATTGCCGGAGGGCATGAACTGGGACCAGATATGCTGTTTATTATCATCCACTAACGCTTTGCATTCGCCTGTGGCCACATCCAGCAGATTGATCTGCATGGCTCCGGAGCCGTAATAGCGCGGACGTGTCCAGGGGAAAGAGAAACGGGCATAGACGATCGTCTTGCCGTCAGGGGAGAAAGCCGGAAAATTCAGCGGCGCAAAGTCTTCCGCGTATTTCTTGGTGGCCAGTGTTTCGATATTGATGGAAAAGATGCCGGGGCCTTTGCCGTCGCGTGTGGCGGTAAAGAGCAGCTCTTTGCTGTCCGGGCTCCATCCGGAGAGCGCTTCCCCTTCAGAAGTCCAGGTCAGTTGCTTGGGAGCGCCGCCGGTGGGGGGCATGATAAAAATATCACTGTTTCCGGTTCGGGTGCTGACAAATGCGATCCATTTCCCGTCGGGTGACCATAACGGTTTGGAATCCATCTCGATATGCATGGTCAGCGGCGTGGCTTTGCCGCCTTGGCTGGGGACGGACCAAATATCTCCGCGGTACACGAAGGCAAGCGTGGAACCATCCGGGCTCAGGGAAGGCATCCGGGCTCCGATGATGTTTTGATCCTCGTCGGCGGAAACGGTGGAAACTGCCGCGGCGCATAAGCAGATAGCTGTCAGCGTGCGGGTTACATTATTCTTAAAATAGCGTGAAAGTCGCTTCATAAATAACTGGGGATAAGCATACCTGTCCGAATGGCCCAGGTAAACACTATTTTTTGATTCAAAGCATATTCCATTTTCTTTCTGCTGATTTAAAAGAACCACGGATAGATAGGTAAAAGAACCACGGATACACACGGATAAACTTAGATAAATTATTATTAATAAAATATTTATCTGTGTTTTCTGTGTTCATCAGTGGTTCTTTAACGGAATCACCGGGGCTTCGGGATTGCATATTGTGGCGATATTATGGTATAAAAGGGGCGCGGTTCGGGCTCATCGGAACGAGCTTTCTACGATCCGCTGTTGAAACTTCAATCAAAGATAAAGAGTAAAATGGATACTTTACAGACCCTGCCGGGTGATGATGTGCGTCAGATTTTGTGGCGTTTTTCTCAACGATATGATTTACAGATGCTTGTTCAATCCGCCCGTCAGGTGGCCAGAGGACCGGTGGCCCGCGCGGTGGCTTCCGGTCTGCGGAATACGCATGAGTGGACACCGGAGAAAGCGGAACTTTTGAAGGCATTTGATGAAGCTGGATTGACGGCGGCGTTCATGGAGCCGGAACATGGCGGCTATATCGAAGGCCCGAAAAACCTGGTCCAGGCGCTGATCTCTTTTGAGATCGCCTGGGTCGATGCCGGTGCTTCCACTGGTGGAATGGCCGGGAACCTGGCTCTTTCTCCCATCCACGAGAAAGGTACCCCCGAACAGAAAGCAAAATACATGGCCGGTGCGGTTCCTCCTCTGCCGGGCGAAGGCCGTAAACAGTACCGCGGGGCTTTCGCGCTGACCGAACCGATCCCGTATGTGGGTGTCGAGACCGGCATGCTCAATGGAAAAGTCTCTGTGGCCGAATGGGAAGAGGGGAAAGAACCGATCCTTCAGGTGGATAAACGCGGACGTTTTATCACCGGGATGGGCTTCGCGAATTTTGTGACGGCGGCGGTGGACTCGGCCGATCCCCGTATCAAGGGCAGCTGTGTCGTCATCCTGGAAGAAGGGGAT
>JAFZAR010000225.1 GCA_017557085.1 Verrucomicrobiota bacterium
AGGTTTGATAGACTTTATCAAAGATAAAACCAACAGGAAAAGAAAAGTTAATGACCGAAAAACTCTTTATATTCAGCCATTATCTCAAAGCGATCGTGCCAGACATCGTAAACACCAACGCCGTTAGGTCCTTGTATGTTGCGGCGATGGATCAATTTTTGTTCAAGAAGAGAGTCAACAGCATGCTGCGCAGAAACAGACAAAGCCCCATACCATTCTTCATATTCCGCTTTAGCTTTATAAAATGGAGCATTTTCCTCATGGAATTTTCGCAGCCACTCTTCGTTCTCTTTTCGCATTTCAGCAAACATCTCATCGTGCTTTTGTCTGGTTTTCTGAAAATCTTCCATGACTGCCTTGGTATACGCCTCTTCCCCCGGAGATGGTCCAATAAAACAATCACTTAAAAACTGCCCCGTCTTGGTCTGGCATCCGCTGGTGAAACCGAGCGATGCAAACAATATACACAAAAGTATACATCTCATTCTTTACATTTGACGCCAACACCGCTGCATATATTCAATTATGCCAGGGGTAACGATTCACCCGCGGCGTATTCTATTTTTGAGGCAATACGCAGACGCTTTTCCTGCAAAAAGTAAAAGGCCGAACTCTGTACAGAACACGGCCTTTTTATTTCATTTAGTTATAACTAAATGTGCATCAAGTAAATATTACCTGGTCAAACGATAGTAACCAGCAGCTTCGCTCACAGGGACTACACACTGATAAGCACCACCGACCAATTCTCCTTCGAGAATTGTCCAGTTGGCACTGTCAGCAGTCGGAGCCACTTCCAGACTTGCACCAGAAGCCGCATCCCAACGAAGAGTCAGATTCTCACCGTCAAAGTCATAGCTCAGCACCAGATCAGTGACCGGAGGAGGCACATCGTCACCCACAAAGGTCACATCGCTGAAGTACGCACAGTCATCAGAACTCTGTACGTTGACAGAACTCACAAACATACCGACGTAGAGAGGCAGTTTGGCACCCAGGTCGCCATTCGGCCATTCGCCGGTGTAGATCTCCAGGTACTGTTCCCAGTTGATGCCATCATAGCTGATGTAACTGCAAATAGCGTTACCTTCACGAGACAGACGCATCCAGCAAGGATAGCTGTAGGGCGAACCGCTCATGGAGTGAGCGTCATCCACATTCAGCCCGATGGTCGGACGCCAGGCGTATCTGAAGTTGCCGAAATTTGAGTTATATGCTCTCAGTGAGTTCATTGATATATAGCGTGAATCGACAGGGAATCCCCCATCGGCATCACCTTCACGAACCATCAGACCGGCTTTGGCCCAACCACTGGAGCTAGCCGGGAAGTCATTCAGCTTCACAGTGAGGCTGAAGTCCCCCGCAACCACCGGACGATAGAGATAACTAAAGTGATCGTTTGTTCCCCAAACGTCAGCGCCGCAGCCCCAGACGGAGAACATACCGGTTTCAGCGTCATAATCGTAGAAGCCTTCCGCGCCGCCAGCCTGATAACCAACCATTGTGAAGGTATAATCGCTCGGATCGGGTGTCGGCAGTGCAGGTGCCACGTACTGAGAATCATATCCGCTGACGACAGCGGTATGATAATTGGATAGATCCTGTGTGCTGTACACAATACCGATATAACCCGCAGCAGGCAGCTGAGCTTGGCTCCCGGTAACCCCACCAACATAGGTCCAGTAATTACCGTCCAGTGAACGGTAGGCAGTGAACTGATCGCCCTCGCGTTTGACACGGATCCAGTTACTCGGGAAGGTTACACCATCATAATTTCTGGCAGTTGCATCCACAGAAGCCGCACCCGCCGTCGGACGATAAGTCGCCTGGACACGGAGAGGTGTCGCCAGCATGGAGAAATGCGCGCTGTTGGCAGCCAGAGTCGAGCGGAACGCGAGACCGACCTTGGACCACTGGTTATTGTATTCAATACCTTCCACACAGAGGACGACATCGAAGTCACCTTCAACTGCTTCGTACAGGTACGGACAGCCAACTTCTGTAGCATTCCAGTAGTCACCGCCGCCGGCATGAAGAGTATATTTACCATCTGTATCCACAGTAACATAAGGATCGATACCACTCGGATTCAGAACAGCGAAATCCATGTAAGCCCCTTCCAGTGTCACAGGCGCACTCATCGGCAAGCCGGACAGATTTTTTACACCGTCCACAGTCACCACAATGATATTGCTCAGTTCACCAGAGACTTTCAATTCAACCATGTTTTCACTGTTCGCTTGCATCACGGCAGATTCCACGATCGCGCCAGCCACTGTGTAGTTGGCAATGGTCGTCGCGGATTCAGGATCCACCGGTTTGTCAAACGCGACAAAAATCGTATCTCCCGCACCAGAGACTGCCATCGGATAGACCTGTTCGCTGGCAGCTTCCACAGTGATCATCGCCTCATAAGACTTCACGATCTTGCTGGGGATTCTCAGTTCGCAGTAACTCAGCGCACCGTTCATTTCAGGTGTCAGAGTGAATGTCATAGTAGCGGCTGTTGCACCTTCAACGGGCTGACCGTTCAGATACCACTGGTAGCTGATCGGCGCGTTGAGCGGATTGTCTGTTGTCGCTTCCACGGAAACGGATACGGAATCACCAGCCTTGCCGGTGACATCTTCAGGCTGTCCGGTGATCGTCAGCTCGCAAGCATCACCGTCAATGTACACACCCAGCAGATCGCCCGTCAAGATCGGGGCAGTCTTATTGGCCTGCATCGCGTTCGGCAGGAGTCTCCATGTCAGAGAAACGAAGTCACCGCCGCCAGCTTCACGCAGAGCCGCGGTGAAGAAGTACTTCTGACCAGCCTGCAGATCGATCGGGGTCGTACCATAAGTACCAGAGGCACCGATCCAATCATAAACACGCTCGCCATTGCTGTTCCAGCTTTCTTCCCAACAGACGACATTATCGCTCATGTCATAGATACTCTCGGTCGGAGAGATCCAGAGTTTGAAGTCGTCATCGCAGGAACCTGCGAATTCATAAGTACATGTTTCTTTAGGTACAATGTAACCGCTGACACGTTACGTGCAGTAATCCTGGTTGAATGTTGAGGAGGTAATCTCGATGTATTGACCGCCTTGCGGAGGCAACCGATAAGCATTCAGCCCGGGAGTCCAATAGATCGTATCAAAGAGGTCAACAAAGTAGCTTGTCCCATCGAAGCATTCCAGGAGTGTATAGCCCGGCGCCCAAACAAAGCTGGTGAAGCTGGCCGAGTAGTTCGAGGGGATCGTATTTCCAGCGTTATCATAGATATTCTGGAACTTGACATCATAAACCTTGCCTTCTTCCTGACGTGTGGTCCGCAGGAAGGCTACATCCATCGACTCATTACAGCTCGCAGCCAAAACAGTCAAGCCACTGATAATGTAGTTGGACGGATCATCAAGACCGTAAACAGTCTCACTGAATTCAACAGTGATATTTTCCATCGTGTTATTGCCCTTGACCATGGCAGTCGGAGTCTCAAAATCACTGATCACATTCAATGTGATCTCCTGAGAAGAGAGTGTCTTACCGAGCAGAACCATGTCCAGACGATAAACACCGCCGTGTTCCCATCCTTGCAAATTCCTGAATTGCAGCGTACTGGTGTTTGCACCGCTCACAGAAGCGGGTTCCGTGAAAGTGACAGAGCTCACCGGCATCCATGCGCCACTGGTCAGAATGTCATTCTTCATGTACCAGGTGTAGGTCGGAGCTACATCACCCTGAGCGGTGGAGTAGTTCACTTCCACCGGCAGTGAAACGGCACCGTTTTCATAAGCCGTCACCATTGCAGGCGGCTGGCTGACGATTTCCAGAACCGTAGTCGTATCCTCCTCAACAGTTACGGTAGCAATTTCGGAAATAACGGATGTTCCTTTGTCAGGAGCTCCGGAACCAAAGTTCATCACTTCACAATAATACGCACCGGAATCCGCAACTGTGGAAAGATCCACGGAATAGGTCGCAAAGATAGCACCTTCGATCGGCTTGCCATCCTTGTACCACTGATAGGTGATCGGATCACCAGTGGCCGTAACAGTTAGACTGAACGGGGCCGGGGCTTTGATGCTCTTGCTGACCGGAGATCTCAACAGTTCAACCGGTTCCAGATAGCCTTCTTCATAGTTAGCAGCACTCATGAAGAAATAAGTGGTCGGGTTCTTGAACTCATTGGTCAGACCGTCAGTGGCGCCAAAGTTAACCCCCTCGACAGCATAGTGAGGTCCGCCGTAAGCGACTGTACCCAGATCATTGAGTGTCCGGCTGTTGATACGAGTCCAATCTATCTGGCCACCGGTTTTGATACCATAGTAAGCATTGATGACCTTGCCGACACGCCCGATACGCAGCCACATTTCGCCGCCATTCAGGTAGAAGTTCCCCGGAGTGGTACGGTTGCCATCCACAACGAAAGATAATATGTAACCGCTGTGTCCGGTGTCCCCGCCTGTAGTGGGACGATAATTGGAGTCGATCGCGAAACGATAGTCATCCATTTCCGCACCACGGATGTTGTCATAAGGCTCGGTATAACCGCCCAGGCTGTCACTCCAATCCCTTATCTTCATCGGGCAGTGATAAATTTCCATGTACGCGCTGTGTGGAGCCGCTTTGCCATCATCCAGAGCAGTACGGATCTGCAGGCCCGCACGGCCACTTGGGGTCGTGTAGCTATGGTCCAGTACGCGTATACGCATATCGAAGTCACCTGTGAAAGTCTTATAGACAAACGTATCTTCATCATAATTGCCCCAATTCACAAGCCCCTGGTTGTTGATGAAGAATCCGTCACCGCCCATCGCCTCGGCATAGCCCGGCGTGAACGGCTGACCGCTAATAGATAGTGAGAAGTCCGCAGTCGCGGTCGTGGTCGCTTCAGTGAGCTTGTTGCCGGAAAGATCGGCCACGTTCTTCACAGTCACGTTCACAGACGCGCCGGTGTTCACCTTACTGTTCAAAATCAGTGTCACACGGTCGCTCGTTCTCTGCACGACTTCGGTCACCGTCTTGCCGGTCACGGTATAGTTGGCAGCCTGAGTCGCGCTGGCGGTATCCACCGCTTCATTGAAGGTGATACCCACGGTGTTTTCAATCGCCTGAGCGCTCAGGATTTCTGGAGGATTCACGTCGGTTGTCTCCGTCACCACCGTCAGTTGGGCGGAGGAGGTCTTCGTGGTCGTCTGGCCGTTGGCCGTATTGGTCACTTCCAGACTATAGGTACCGCTGTCGCTGAGTTGCGCTGTTTCGACTTTATAGGTGAAAGTGTTATTGACCAGTTCAGTACCCTGAGCGATCACTTTGCCGTCTTTCTTCCAGACATAGTTATACGGACTGTAGCCGGAGACTGTCGCCGAGAATGTATAACTCTGAGCGGCGGTGATATCCGCGCCATTGAGTTCATTGACGAACGCGACCGGAGTCTGCGGGAAAGCCTGGAAGTCGGATGCCGTACATAAACAATCATTGCTGCTGTCAGAGTGAGAGGTCGTAAACACACCCACTGCCA
>JAFZAR010000024.1 GCA_017557085.1 Verrucomicrobiota bacterium
AGTGCATTGAATGAAGGTTTCACACACTGTGAAATTATTCAAACGCATAAATTCAGAGCAACCACTCTGGCGGTTCTCTCTATCCAATACTTGATCACCATTCCTATTGGTACAAGTCTTGAATACAAAGGAAAACTTCGCTGGGTCAAGTTAAACTCCGAATACATAACTCGTTAGGCAATTTTCACACCTTGCCAGTGGGAAGGTTAAACTGGCTCTAAAAATATTTGACGAAAACAGATTTTCTGTGTATGTTTTTCGTCAGTGAAGTTTTGGTTACTTCACATACAATGAAGGGGGCATCGGGTGATGCCCTTTTTTATTTTATGATCTGCTGATTGAGTTTAGGAGTGCCAAACAATCCGTTTTGGTTTATACTCAGCGCAGTTTGATTCGTTGGAAAACGAAAATAAATTTGCACTGTACATGAATATATCACGCAGAAAAGCAATCGGTACCGCCGGTCTCGCGGTGGGAGCGTTCCTGGCCGGACAATTTTCTTCCGCTTCGGCGGAGAAACCGCAGGAAGAACCCGTTGAATGGAAGCCTGTTAAACTGGACGCAAAGAAAGTCGCGGCCAGAGCTTATGAAATCTATCCGGAAGGCAGCTGTATGTATGCCGCTTTCACCGCGATAGCGACTGCCATGGCCGAAGCGGCGGCCAAAGTCAACCCCGCTCTGAGTCAGGCGCTTAAAAACTTTCCCTGCCAGATGTTCAAGTACGGCCACTCCGGTCTGGGCGGACAGGGCTCCCTTTGCGGCGCGGTGAACGGCGCGTGCGCGATCTTCGGTCTCTTTGTTCACGACAAGGCCAAGCTGGATACTCTGACCGCGGAACTCTGCGGCTACTATGAGACCGCCGAGCTGCCCGTCTTTAAGCCTAAGACCTCCAAGTTCGAGCCGATGCCCGCTTCCGTGTCGGGTTCCATCCTGTGCCATGTGTCGCAGATGAAATGGTGCGAAAAGTCCGGTCAGTCCCCGTTCTCCGACTTCCGCAGCGACCGCTGCAAACGTCTGACAGCCGATGTCGCCGCCAAAGCGGTGGAGATCCTGAACCGCTACGCGGAATCCGAAGCCGCGGAATTCAAGAGTGCAAGCACGGCCAATGCCCGCTGTGTGCAGTGCCACGGCAAGAAAGGCACCGCTGCCAATGTCAGCGCAAAGATGAACTGCATCCCCTGCCACGGCGAAAAAGAAGATCACTACAACTAAAATTTAACTGATTGACCATGAACAATTTTTTATCCACTAAAAACATCCCCGTCCGGGAACGTCTCATCTTTGCGATGGATCTGCCCAGTGTGGCCGCCGCCGAAGAAATGATAGACCGTCTGGGCGACTCCGTCCTGTTTTACAAGCTTGGCTTGCAGATGTTTATGACAGGCGGCTACTTTCAGCTGGTTGAAAAACTCCAGAAACTGGGGAAAAAGATCTTTGTGGATCTCAAATTTTTTGACGTTCCCGAAACCGTCAAGAACGCCGTGGAACAGCTCCAGAGCCGTGGCGTGACCTTTGCCACCGTTCACGGCAATGACGACATCATGCGTGCGGCGGCAGCGGCCAAAGGTTCTACCAAGATCCTGGCCGTGACCGTGTTGACCAGTCTGGACAAAGGCGACATGGAAGACCTGGGCTTTAAATGCGATGTGGCGGAACTGGTACTTTCCAGAGCACGGCGCGCGCTGGCTCTGGGATGCGACGGCGTGATCTCCAGCGGTCTGGAAGCCCGTAAACTGCGCGAAGGTGTGGACGACAAACTGATCGTCATCACTCCGGGGATCCGGCCGGCCTCTAACACAGCGGTCAAAGACGACCAGAAACGTGTTGTCACCGTGCAGGATGCCTTCATAAACGGAGCCGATTACATCGTTGTGGGACGCCCGATCCGTGCGGCAGCCGATCCCAAAGCCGCCGCCGAAGAAATCCAGCGTCAGATCGCCGAAGTTTTCAAACAATAACTCATTCAAACTATGCGCCTTAAACTGAGCATTCTATTGACATTCCTCCTGGTCTTCAGCGTCCAGGCCGGTTCCGTGAAAATATTTAAAGTGCTCCCTCACTATCTGGATAAAGACGGCAACAACACACTCAGCCCCAGTTTGTTCGAGCGGGATCGCTATCAGTCGCTTCTGCGTCTGGATCAGACCAAATGCTCAACGATCCGCTTTGATGTGCAATGGCGCAATACCCTGAAAAACTTTGACAATCTGAGCATCACTGTCGAGATGCGCGGCACCAAAACAGATTCCCCCACAATCTCTTTCAGTGAAAAAATATCCTCCAGAAAATCCATCTGGAGCCATTGGACAAAAATCAGGATCCCCGAAGAGAGCTTTCAGGAACTGGAAGGACTGGGAGCCTGGCGCGTTCTGATCAAGGACGGCGATGAAATCTTGAAAGAAGAGCGCTCTTTCATGTGGAATCCAACCCCGGATCCATCCCTCATCAAACGTAAATAAGCGCTTACTGCTTAGCGTTTTCCTCTTTCCAGCGAAAATCCGGCTTCTCCGCGTGGAAGTGTCGCCTACGGTCGGGACTTTCCGGTGTGTAAACCTCGTAATCCAAAGGTTTTTGACTGTAAACGCCTCCCAGAGTGCGCTTGATCCGGTGGAGCATTTTTACGGCAGGCTTTAACATCCGCAGCAGACGCGGTGCCTGCTCCGCCATGCGAATCCTTTCCGGAATCGCCCGCTCATCATTGCTGAGATTCTTGCCTGTGATCGTAAAAGCGGAAGTATATTCGGGCAGGATTGCCATTTTGACCCCTTGTTTCAGTGCGCGGCAGATCAGCTCGGCATCCCCCAGCACCCGATAGCTGGAATCAAAATACAGACCGTATCTCTCGATTGCCTCACGACGGTAAAAAGTCGCGCAGGTCAGTGTGCATAAATGGGATATTTGTGTGTGAAGCAGATCCGGCAGAAGTGTTTTACGGTAACAGAGAAGCTCGCCGCGAGTATCCAGAACCAGCGCGTAAGCAAACACCATTTCCACCTCCGGATGAGTCTCGAAAAAATGGATCGCCTTGTCCAGCGCGCCGGGCAGCAGCTGTTCATCGCTGTTCAAATGCAAGACCAGCTCGCCCTGAACCTTGCGGAACCCGCGGTTGATCGCATCATACATCCCGTTGTCGTGCTCACGGATATATTGCACACTCTCCCATTTGGAAACGCATTCCGCGGTACCGTCCTTAGAACCTCCGTCCTGAATGATATGCTCTAGGACTGCCGGTTTCTGATCTGCCACCGAGCGGACACAATACTCCATCCACGGCATTCCATTAAAGACCGGCGTGACGACTGAAAACTTCATTTCTCTGCGGGATTGTCCCCACGCTCATCGCGAGCCGGAGCCGGTAAAGCGGAAGTATCACTGTCGGAAGGAAAACGATGCAGCGGGAAAGAACTGGGTTTGAAAGCCGGCTCCGGTGTGAGTCCGGCAGCTTCCAATTCCATATAGTCCTGCTGTTCTTCCTCTTCCTCACTCACCCACGGCTGTCTCCGCGGCGATCCATTGATAGCCAGACTTAGTCCCAGGATACCGGCGAACGTAGCCATATCCGATGCCACCGCGCCAAAGAAGAACCAGAAATAAATCACACGCACCGCAAACAATGCCAGCAGGCCTCGATTGATCGTTTGAAAATCCGGGTCGCCATACTTGCATTGCAGATAGAGCATCCTTATCCCAAATACATTGATCAGCACAAAGCCGATAACACCCCAAATGCCCAGCGGGATGACCACAGACAGAGGTCCGCTGTGATAGTCACCCGTGATCACGGCGAAATCCTCAGACTGAAGGAAACCGCGGCGCACAGATTCATCGGCCAGATGAACATCAGACGCGTCATATACGAACCCTTTGCCCAACAGGAGATAATCTCCTACTTGAGGCCACAGCACCGACCAAATCTTCAAGCGCCATTCGATCGAAGCGTCCGCGTCAGCTTTTGCCGCCAGATCGATCTTCAAACCGGGCAGAAAACTCACACAACGCTGGAATGAGGTCGGAAGTTTCTGGACGAAAGGATAAAGCAGAGCCAAACTGACGATCCCTGCGGCGATCATCATCCAGAGGTATTTTGTCCTGTAAAGTTTCTCCAGGAAAAACTGGAAGATGAAAATCAAAATGTACAAGATGATCGTTGAACGGAAACCGCCGGTCATACTGCCGACCACAACAAGGAACAAAGTCAGGAGCCGCAAAGGATGAGTCAGATCAAAGATCCCCCGTATCCCATAGCGCACCATCATGTAGAAATAGACACCCATCAGAGCGAATCCCACACCGCCCAGACGGGTCACTTCCGCGTACAGATAATCGGCCTGAGCCTGACCGACCGCGTAATCCGCCGGCACAAACAAGTACAGGAACCAGAAATTAGGCCCCATCATGTAAACCACGTTACTGAGGATCAGGGTCAGCGTTGTAATGAAAAACACCAGCACGCATATCCCCACACGGCGCTTGGGGATTTTCACAAAACTGAGCGCGAAATAACCAATGACTGCGATCAAGATATAGACAAATGCCTTGCCACCATAGTTTTGACTGCCCAGCGCCTTCATACCAACACCGCCTCGCAGCATACCCGTCATAATAGCCGTAAAGGCAAAAAAGAGCATCGAAAGCGAAAGCGGTTTATACGATATGAGCGGTTTTCGGTGAACAATACGGGCCATCATGGTCAGCACGATGCTGAACAATGCCACCACATACCACACCTTGGGCAGACCGGGCAGGAATCCCAGCGTAAAGGCCGCGTTCCACGTAGCCACCAGCGCGATATGATGATAATTCATCATCAAGGGAAGCATCATGATACAAAAGAGCAGAGCGATCAGCATATAGCCCCTGGCTCCCGAAGGTGCCCCAATGAAATATCCCAGCAGCAGAACCACAGGGATCAGCACCCCGTAAGTCACTAAAGTTCGTTGAAAACTTAAACTATCCACAACATTTACCTATTAACAGCAACCGGCTCTAAGCAATAAGATTGCCCGGCAACACGCCGCTGGCGGTCAAGATACTCTTTTTTTGAAGAAAATTGAAGCTTTTTATAGCAGAGACAGGGAGCAAATTTTTCCCGAAAAAGATTGCCAAAAAGGATTTTTCTGATTTTACTAAGTGCTGTCATGTTGAATGGAATAAATATTTTCAAACGTCATACCTCCTGGGGGATGATCGCGACCTTATGCGTATCCGCTCTCACCTTCCAGGCGGAAGCGGCCTTTATTTCCAACGGCCAGTCGGATTATCAGATCGTCCTCTGCCAGGATGCCATTCCGGCGGAAGTCACAGCGGCTCAGGAACTCCAAAGCTATCTTCAGA
>JAFZAR010000226.1 GCA_017557085.1 Verrucomicrobiota bacterium
CAAGTTTGGTCTTTGGTACAAAAAATTGGCGATTTCTGTGTAGACCTAATTGTCTTACGCTAAAGCGTTAAACTATATGTTAATAACTTATTTTCTTTTCCCATTCCTCAGCATCACACACGCCGAGGAACGACCTCCGTAAGGTAGCACGTATTTTGCAAATGCGCAAGAGTATATATACAGTTCTATCACAGGTTCCCGGTGAGGAATTTGTGGGAACTTACCGGGAACCAGTGACAGAACCGAACATTGGTATCACACCGAACATCGGCATCGCAAATATCTACACCCTCAAAACGCAAAAAGACGCGCGAGTCGCGCATCTCTACATAACATATTGCTATTCAATGATTTATCTGTGTGTATCTGTGTTCATCTGTGGTTCTTATAATATCTTTCCCCACCTTACAAATTTTCCCTTTACAATCACAGAGGTCAGCCTCTACCATAAACGGCATGAGAAGTATCTTTCATAAGATTGCAGTACTCACACTGGCTCTGGCAGCCACTGCCGCATCTTCTACCGTTACTCTGGCGGATGAAACTCCCCAGCAACGGGATGAACGCATGGCATGGTGGCGTGAGGCTCGTTTGGGAATGTTTGTTCACTGGGGACTCTACTCGCAGGCCGCCGGTGTCTGGGACGGCAAAAAGTACTATGGCGGCGTAGAGTGGATCCAAAACTCCGCCGGTGTCCCGACCGCTGAATATGAAGCAGTCCTGCGTCCGCGGTTCCATCCCAAAGAGGGTTTTGCCGATGAATGGGCTCAGCTGGCCAAGGATATGGGTGCCAAATATGTCGTCTTCACCAGCAAGCATCATGAAGGATTCGCTCTGCATGATTCCGCCCTGACCGACTATGACGCGAAGGACTTCTGCGGACGCGATCTGGCCAAGGAGATCATCAACGCCGTCCGCAAACAGGATCTGAAAGTGGGCATCTATCACTCCATGATAGACTGGCATCATCCGGATTATATCGCTTTTGACAATACTCTGCCCCATCCGCTGAAACACCAGCGCAACAAGGACAAGCCCCTGCCCGTTGAAGGACATGACTTTAACAAGTATCTGGATTACCTCTCCGGTCAGGTGGAGGAATTGACCACCCATTACGGACCGCTGGACATCATGTGGTGGGATTTCTCGCATCCCTCGGCGGAAGGCCATCACTGGCGCGCCAAGTCTCTGATGGAACAGGTGCGCAAAAGCAATCCGAAGATCATCCAAAACAACCGCTTGTATAATTCCGGCAATGTCTCCGGCGATAATCTTTCCATCTTCAATCCCGCCAAGGGCGACTTTACCACACCGGAACAGTACATTCCCGAAACAGGGATGCCGGGCGTGGACTGGGAAGTCTGCATGACACTGAACGGCACCTGGGGCTACAGCGGCCACGATCTGAACTGGAAAAGCTCCGAGACGATCATCCGCAATACGATCGACATCATCTCCAAGGGCGGCAACTACCTGCTCAATGTAGGCCCCTGCCCGGACGGTTCCATCCCGGAAGCTACTTACATCCGTTTCCATGAACTGGGCGCGTGGATGAAGAAGTATGGAACGGCTCTTTACGGAACCACGGCGAACCCGCTCCGCGGCGTGGATTGGGGCCGCATCACCGCCAAGGGCGACACGCTTTACCTGATGGTATTCAACTGGCCCGAAAACAACACGATCACCGTACCGATGACCGTGGAAGGCACCGCCAATGCCTGGATGATGGCCGATCCGAAAGTCGCTTCTCTCAAGACTGAAGCCACCGAAGAAGGTCTGCGCATCACGATGAATACGGAATATCAAAATCCCTATGCCTCCGTGGTCGTTCTTCAGGCTAAAGGCAAAGTGATCGAAGCCAAGAAGTAAAAGCAAAAGCCGAACAGGCTGACAAAACCCGCTGTCTATTCACGGCAGCGGGTTTTATTTTGAGATAGCGCAAAACAAAAACGGCAGCCGTTCAGACTGCCGCTTTTTGCGAACCTTCAACAGGTTCAAAGTCTAATTCTTCTTATTGCCCTGGAACATCTTCCGCAAAGCATCGAACAGAATCGCCAGGGTCATCACCAACAGCAGACCGCAGACAGCTCCGACAGCCCAGTTTGAATTCGTCACACAACTCTTGACGACCAGCTGAACCATCGCTGCGATCGTGATCACAAACATGATCACCATCGGGATACTGATGAAGAACGTACTCTTTCCGCTCTTGCGTCTCCAAAGGAAGAGGAAGAACAATCCCAATGCCGCCAGCAGCTGATTCGTCGCGCCGAATGCCGGCCAGATCAGCTTCCACAAAGGCTGATCTCCGGGAGCCAGGAAAATAGCCGCCGCGGGCACTGCCACGATCGCGAATGAACAGATAGAACGATTCAGCAGTGTATTTGATATCCCGAACAGCTCCTGAACGATGAACCGGGTCAAACGGGTTCCAGCGTCCAGCGAAGTCAGCAGGAAGGTACTCACCGCCAGCAGAGCAAACGCGCTCACCACCAGTGAATTCATTCCCAAAGCGCTCATAAAACTGCCTAATCCGCTGGCAAACAATGTTGTAGGAGGCATTCCGGGATTCTGTGTCAGGATCATCACCGTCGCCAGCGCCAGCACGGCCAGCACACCTTCCATCAGCATTCCGCCGTAAGCAATAGGACGAGCTTCAGATATCTTATTGAGCTGCTTGGAGGTCGTTCCGGTCGCCACCAGTCCATGGAAACCGCTGATCGCGCCGCAGGCGATCGTCACAAAAAGGATCGGAAAGATCGGCCCCAGATCCGGGTCATTGAACCCGGTAAAGACGGGATACTGGATGGAATACTTTCCCGTAACTCCCACAGCCAGCAATCCCAACGCGCCTCCCACCAGACAGGCATATAACAGGAATGAAGAAAGGAAATCCCGTGGCTGGAGCAGGATCCACACCGGCAGCACCGATGCCACCGCGCAGTAGATCAATAAAACGACTGTCCATACAAAGTGGGGATTCATGCCGGTTTTGGCAGCCACCGTCTCCGGCATCAGCGGGATATACAGCGAAACCCAGATAGCGACAAAAACAAGCGGCACAAAGACAAGTGAAAGTTTACCCGCGGACAGCCCGGAGCGTTTCAGCGCCAATCCGAACGCCACCGCCAGCCCGATATAGATCAGTGATGCCATGGCAACGATACCACCCTGGGTTTCAGCCTCCTTGACCGGCGGAGCGAACGTCGCCGCCGTCAGATCCACAAACACGATAAGGATATAAAAGAGAACGATCATCAGGAACGCCAGGAAGATTTTGTACGAAAAACCGCCCAAAAAATCACGAGCGATCTCACCCAGCGATTTCCCCTGATTGCGCACACTGGCGATCAAAGAGGAATAATCATAGACCGATCCCATGAAAATACAGCCTATCAGGATCCAGAGCAGAGCCGGTCCCCAGCCGAACGCCAACCCGGCAACGACCGGACCCACGATCGGGCCGCTTCCCGCGATCGCGCTGAAATGATGCCCGAACAAAACCAATTCAGGGGCAGGATCATAATCCACCCCGTCCCTCATCGTATGAGCAGGTGTCTGCTCTTCTTTATTTACTTCAAGCCTGCGTTCAACAAATCCACCGTAAAAGTGGTAACCCAAACCAAAAAGAACACAAGCCGCAAAAAATATTGCAAGCAACATACGACCTTTATTCTACCCCTTATCCGAAAAATGTAAATAGCGCAGAAAAAGAAATAGCTTAACGGTCAATATATTTTAGTTGCCAAGCACTTCCGCTATAGACTGGCGCGCAATGGAGATCGCGGTCTGAAGTTCCTCGCGTGTAATGTTGAGCGGAGGATTGAAATAAAGCACATTGCCCAGCGGTCTTAAAAGCAATCCGTGCCGCAAAGCGTGTTTATAGATCTCATAACCGATGCGTTTTCTGGAATCGAAAGGCTCCTTTGTTTTTGGATCCTTCACCAGTTCAATGGCGTGGATCAGCCCGATATGACGAATCTCCCCCACATGAGGATGAGCCGCAAAAGCTTGTTCCAGCTCCTGAGTCAGCCAGACCGCGTTTTTGTTCGCTGTTTCGATAACAGGCTCTTCTTTCAATATCTTTTGCACGGCCAACGCCGCGGCGCATCCCAGCGGATTGCCGGCATAAGTATGACTATGCAGAAACGCCTTGCCCTCATTGTAGTCCGCGTAAAAAGCGTCATAGATCTCCTGTGTCACACAAGTAGCCGACATCGGCAGATACCCGCCGGTCAGCCCTTTGGAAAGGCACATCACATCCGGCGAGATGCCGGCATGATCGCAGGCAAACATTTTTCCGGTACGCCCAAAGCCCGTAGCGATCTCATCCGCGATCAGCTTGACATCATAAGCATCGCAGAGGGCTCGCATTTTTTTCAGATACAAAGCCGGATAGACACGCATCCCCGCGCTCCCCTGCAACAGCGGTTCCAGAATGACGGCGGCACACTCCGAAGCGTGTTCAGCGAACGCCTTTTCCGCCGCCTGAAAGCACTCACACCGGCACTGGCCGCGCAGCTTGCCGAGAGGACAGCGGTAACAGTCCGGAGCCTGGATGGGAATGGTGCGCATCATCATGGGCTGGTATATCCGGGTATAAAGATCCATACTGCCCACAGCCAAAGCCCCGATCGTCTCGCCATGGTAGCCGTCTGTCAGACAGAAGAAGCGCTGTTTCCGCGGCTTGCCGGTCTGCAAATAAAACTGGAAACACATCTTGAGCGCGCATTCCACCGCCGCGGAACCGTTGTCATTGAAATGGAACTTCTTGATTCGAGGCGGCACGATCTCCGCCAAAGAACAAGCCAGCCGAATAGCCGGAGCATGAGTGAAATTCGCGAAAATAACATGCTCCATCTTCTGCAGCTGGTCGCTGATGGCCCGGTTGATCGTGTCATTGCTGTGCCCCAGCAGATTCGCCCACCAGGAGCTGACGATATCCAGATATTTTTTGCCGTGGATGTCATAAAGCCAAACCCCTTTGGCATGATCAATGACAATAGGCGGAAGCTCCTCATAATCTTTCATCTGAGAGCACGGATGCCAGATGTATTTCAGATCCGTCTGCTCCGGGGTCAGGTCTCCGCAAAAGTCAAAATCCTTCATAGCTTGTTCTACTTTGTTCCTTATTCATACAGCGAAGCCAACACTTCCGCGTCCATCTCCAATTCAGCCGCGTTTTCCTGTATCACGGCCAGAACGGGAACACCGGTCATTTCCGTCACCATGCGCCGGTTATCCTCTTCCATGAGATCACCCGGATGGAAATGATTGAGCAGTATCCCCTTCACCGGAATCTCCCGCAGGCGCAAATGTTCAATGGTCAGAACGGTGGAATTGATCGTCCCCAGTCCCGCGTGAGCCACCACCAGCACAGACAATCCCAGTTTGTGTACCAGATCATCCAGCCCCATACGTTCCTGATCATCCCAGCGCAAAGGACAGACTATTCCGCCGCTGCCTTCCATGGTCAGATAATCGTAACGCTCCCTGGCTGATTGAAAATCCCGCGCGACCTTTTGAAAATCTATTGGGAGTGAGTTGATCTTTGCCGCCAGATGCGGAGAAACCGCCTCCGGATAGACATACGAAACCAATCGGGAAGTTTGTTCTCCTATCCTTGCGGTCTCATTAACATACAGAGCGTCACCCGGCAGAAGTTCTCCTTGACCGTCACGTTCCGCGCCGGAAATAGCAGCCTTGTAATATCCCGCTTTTTTACCACTGTCCCGCAGTTTTTTAACGATCAAGGCGGTCACATACGTCTTCCCCACATCTGTTCCCGTTCCTGTGATAAACAAACTCTTTCCCATAAACTTGTCTTCCCTCTCTTGGAAAAGAGCTCCAGTAAAACCGGAGCTCCCTATTATGAAGAATTCAATTATATGTAATTGAAAAACTATTTGATCTTCCCATCCCCCAGGACACTGGCAATATTGCGAGCCAGATTCTCCATCGCGATGGGAATGGCCTGACGTTCCGCGCTGGTCTGATCCTTGCCTAAAGGAAACACCGTGCTTCCTTCAAAATCCTGTTCCAGCAGAACTCTTCCCGTAGCTCTCTCCCGCAGGATCGCGTGAACGCTGATGGTGATATAGTAATCCACATGGACCGATACATTACCGGGATAGGATCCTATGCCGTTTCTATCAAAATCGGTGATCGTCCCTTCCAGAATGTAATCACTGGAATCACGATCCGAGCAAAGACGGAAAGTTCCATCCTGCTGGATCGCGCGGCGCAAAGGTGTCATCAGATAAGCACTCAACCGGGGCTCGATCGTTAAATTCTGGAAGTGTTTGATCTCAATAGAAACATCTCCCGCTATCTGATCATTCGTAGGCCCCAAACGGTAACCTGCGCACCCAGTTAAGCATAAAACGCTCAAACAGAGTGATAAAAACAGGGAAATATGTTTCAAAAAAGCCATTTTACTTTTCAAGAGCTTTCCGGGCTTTCTCCGCCTCCGCTTTTTCCTTGGCGGCTTCACGCTCCGCGATGCGCTTCTTCAAAACCTCCAGACGTTCACGGGCTTTAGGCGCATAAGGAGAATCCGGATCCTTGATCAGCACTTCATTGTAATAGATCACGGCACTCTGATAGCGGTGATATTTCTCATAGAACTTGGCTACGATGAAACTGCCGCGAGCCTGCTCGGTGCGCATTTCAATGATGTTCTCACGAGCCTGCGGGATCCTGGAATCTTCCGGGAATAGAGAAATGAAATCATTATAAGTCTCGATCGCACGCACAGCGGCACCTTGATCATATTCCGCTTCAGCGCTTTGCATACGATTAGCTTCACCAGCCTGCCAGAGAGCTTCCGCCGCAACACGTGGACGGTCACTGTAGCGGTCCGCGGCTTTCGTGTAAGCCTCAGCCGCCTTTAAATAACTTTTCTGATTTTCGCGGGCTTTGCCGATGCTCATTTGAGCCTCCGGCCCGATCGTATCATGATAAGGAGCCTTTTGGACAATCTTCTCGTACAGTTTGGCGGTACGATCCATGGAAGGACCAATAGGAATATATCCCCACAGCTTGAACCATTGTCCCGCCAAAAAGCGGTTGGCAATCATCAGCTGGCGCTCCATCACCTCATTATATCCCTCATACTTAGGATATTTCTCCAACAGGAGCTGATACTGTTTGAAAGCGCGTTCATCCATCCGGCGCTCTTCCAGGCAACGAGCTAAAAGATACTGTGCGCGAGGAGCATAATCCGAAAGAGGCCAGTGTCTGACCACCCGCTTCGCAGCCTTCTGAGCCACAAAGAAATCCTTTTGCGCGAAAGCGGTTTCAGCCACTTCCATCTGATCCGACGCGCGGGTCCGCTCCCACTTATTACCGCCCACCGGTTCATAACTCCATCCTTCACCCGGACGATAAACAAGAGGCGCAGGACACCTGGAAGGAATACTCACGACCAGTGCCACGATCAACGCCAACAACATGAACCAGCGACTCATAACGAAATCAAAAATACCTTACCTTTTGAAACAAGTCAATCAAACCTTACTTTGTGTGCGCAATGATATTGTCCGCGAACTGTGAACACTTGATCTCCGTAGCACCTTCCATCAGACGCGCGAAGTCATAAGTCACTTTCTTGGAAGCGATCGCGCCATTCAATCCCTTAATGATCAGATCCGCGGCTTCCGTCCAGCCCAAATAGCGTAACATCATCTCACCGCTCAGGATCACGCTGCCGGGATTCACTTTATCCAGATTCGCATACTTAGGCGCGGTTCCGTGGGTGGCCTCGAAGATGGCATGTCCCGTGGTGTAATTGATATTTCCACCCGGTGCGATACCGATCCCGCCGACCTGCGCCGCCAAAGCATCCGACAGATAATCCCCGTTCAGATTCAAGGTGGCGATAACAGAGAAATCCTCCGGCCGTGTCAGCACCTGCTGCAGGGCGATGTCCGCGATGGCGTCCTTTATCAGAATAGCGCCTTTTGCCAAAGCAGCTTTCTGTTCCTGATTGGCCGCTTCCTCACCCTGTTCCTTCTTGGTCTTATTCCAGCGGGCCCAGGTATAAACCTTGTCCCCGAAGAACTTCTCTGCGCAGGCATATCCCCAGTCACGAAAAGCGCCTTCCGTGTACTTCATGATATTGCCTTTGTGGACGATCGTTACACTCTTGCGTCCTTCACGCAGAGCGTATTCGATCGCCGCCTTGACCAGACGCTCCGTTCCCGGCTGAGAGACAGGCTTGATGCCCACGCCGATCGAGGCCGCTTCTTTGCCGAAACGGATCTTGTCATAATCTTTGGGAAATTCCTTTTTGATGAAATCCAGCACCTTCTGCGCTTCAGGCGTACCGGCCACATATTCGATCCCGGCGTAAATATCCTCCGTATTCTCGCGGAAGATCACCATGTTGACTTTTTCGGGATGTTTTACCGGACTGGGTACTCCGGAGAAATACTGCACGGGACGCAGACAAACATACAGATCCAGCATCTGACGCAGAGCCACATTCAAAGAGCGGATTCCTCCGCCAATCGGTGTGGTCAGAGGGCCTTTAATGCCCACCAGATATTCACGAAACGCCTCTACCGTATCATCCGGCAGCCAGGTATCAAATTTTTCTTTGGCTGCACCGCCGGCGAAAACCTCAAACCAGGCGATCTTGCGCTTGCCGCCGTAAGCCTGTTCCACTACCGAGTCAAAAACACGCTGACTGGCCGCCCAGATATCCGGGCCTGTTCCGTCACCGCGGATGAACGGGATCACAGGATGATCCGGCACATTCAGTTTGCCGTTTACGATTTGGATCTTGTCGCCTTGAGGCGGTGTGACTGTTGTATATTTCATCTGATATGTCGTCTTAAAATTAAAATTGTCTTTCGGGTATCTTATTCAACTTTTGAAAGTGAAGCGTCACTTTCTCAAAAATAGTTTCTACGCTCAAACCGTACTTGGAGCGAAGTTCATCCGGTGTGGACGCGTGTTCCACAAATTTATCCGGCCAGCCAATCCGCACGATCGGCGTATGGATGTCATGGTCATTCAAAAATTCCAGCACAGCGGCTCCGTAACCGCCTTTTATCACATGATCTTCTATCGTGATGACCAGGTCGGCTTCTCTGCCATAGAACAAAGTCAGCTCCTCATCCAGCGGTTTGATGAACCGGGGATCGATGACAGCGGTATTATAACCTCTCAGAGAAAGTTCTTCCGCTGCTTGGACAGCCATGGAGTTCATATTTCCCAATCCAAACAGAGCGATCTTCGGGGCATTGTTCTTTTCCCATTCCTGGATGACTTCACCCTTGCCGATTTCCAGCAAAACAGGCGTTTCCTTGATATCAACTCCCTCAGCGCAGCCTCTGGGATAACGGATCGCAACCGGCAGATTCTGGCGTGTCGCGGTGTAAATCATGTCCTGGAATTCATCCTCATTGCGGGGGGTCATCAGGATCATGTTGGGCAGCGGACGCAAAAATGAAATATCAAACAAACCATGATGCGTCGGACCGTCATTGGCCGAAAGTCCCGCGCGGTCCATGCAGTAAACAACAGGCAAACGCTGCAAAGCCGCGTCATGCATGATGCAGTCAAAAGCGCGCTGCATAAAGGTAGAATAGACCGCGACTACGGGATGATATCCCATCGTGGCCATACCCGCCGCGAAAATAGCGGCATGTTCTTCCGCAATGCCCACATCAATATATTGATCGGGCAGTTCTCTTTCCAGAAGATCCAACCCCGTACCGTTGGGCATTGCCGCCGTGATGCCAACCACCTTCTTATCGCTCTGGCAAATCTTGTACATCGTATCGCCAAAGACCTTTTGCCATGTAGGCGGTACCGGCTTATTCGGCTTGATGGCATGCCCGTCCGTAGGATCATAAGGTCCCGTACCATGGAACCGGGACGGCTGCAACATGGCCGGTTCAAAACCTTTCCCCTTCGTTGTAATGATGTGCAGAACGATGGGCGAATCACATTCTTTAGCAAACTGGAGAGCGCGTATCAGCGTCGGGATGTCATGTCCATCCATCGGCCCCAGATACTTGAACCCCATATCCTCAAAGAAAGAACTGCTGGCACTGCCGCCCTTTCCGCCCGTGTCACCCACTTCCGGATCCTCCATATCATCAGGAAAAACCGGAGCGACCTGCGTCTCGTTTGGACGCATTGAAATAGAAGTGACCGCCAGTTTGAAAGCCTCGCCTGTTTTGGTGGAGATCCTCTTTGCCAGATTAGCATGCTGATCGGGCAATTTACTCAACCAGCGCTCGAATTCCTTTTGCAGTTTATTGAATGTCGGCCGCATCAGGAGTCGGTTCAAATAACTCGCAATCGCGCCTACATTGCGGTCAATGCTCCACTTGTTGTCATTGAGGATCGCGATGAATTTTTTGGTACTGCTGGCGATATTGTTCAGTGCCTCAAAAGAAATACCGTTCGTCAAAGCCGCGTCGCCAAAGATCGCGATGACGTTTTCATCTGTTCCCCGCTTATCACGAGCCACAGCCATACCCAGTGCCGCTGAAAGTGCGGTTCCGGCGTGTCCCGCGCCGAAACAGTCATGCTCACTTTCCGAACGAAGAGCAAAACCGCTCAGACCACCTGTCCGGCGGATCGTAGCAAAACGCTCTTTGCGCCCGGTCAGCAGCTTATGGACATAGATCTGATGGCTGACATCCCACAGGAATTTATCCTTGGGTGTCTCAAAAACACTGTGTAAAGCCAGTGTCAGCTCGACCACGCCCAGATTGGAAGCCAGATGACCTCCGTTGTTCGCTACGACCTGAACGATCTCTGTCCGAATCTCCGAAGCCAGCGCCACCAGTTGTTCCGGTGTGAGCTTCTTCACGTGCTCCGGCATATTCACCATGTCTAAATAACGGCTCATGACTCCTTGGATTCCTTGAGTTCAAGCTGACCATTTTTTTCCATCAGCTCTTTGATTTTTCCTTCGGCTTCCTGCAGACGTTTTTCACAAGCGGCAACCAGCTTCATTCCCTCGCCGTAGCGGGTGATCATCTCTTCCAGACCTAAGGTTCCCGACTCCATTTCACCCACAAGAACACGGAGTTTTTCTAAAGTTTCTTCAAAGTTTGCGTCTGCCTTCATAAGTAATCAACTACTCCTGGTAGCGGTAAATAAACATTCCATCACGAAGTTTCGGCTCGAACCAGGTACTCTTGGGCGGCATGATCTCGCCCTGATCCGCGATCTGCATCACTTCCTCGATCTGTGTCGGGAACATCGAAAACGCGCAGGCATATTCTCCCGAAGAGACTAAGCGCTCCAGCTCCGCGGAACCACGAATCCCGCCCACGAATGCGATCCGTTTGCTGGTGCGGGGATCATCAATGCCCAGCATCGGACTCAGGACCTGACTTTGCAGCAGCTGAACATCCAGATGATCTGTCAGCTTTCCGCCGGAAACCAAATTTTCCTTGAACTTCAATCCGTACCACTGACCTCCAATGAAAAGACCGACTTCCTTGGAATGAGACGGTTTATCAAAAGATTTCGGCTGAAAATCGAAAACCGTTTCCAGTTTCTTTAAAAACTCGCTCGGACTCAAACCGTTCAGATCCTTGATCACTCGATTGTACGCCAGGATCTGCATCTGATCATGCGGAAAGATCACCGCCAGAAAATATCCGCTGGCGTTCGCGCCCTTGCGGGACTGATAGATACGAGCCGCCGCCGCGCTGCGGTGATGACCGTCCGCGATATACAGCGCCGGCATCCGGGCAAAAATCTCCTCGATCGTTTTCAGCTTCTCCTTATCCGAGATCACCCAGGATTCATGACGCACCCCATCCACACCGGTAAAGTCAACCACCGGAGTCTCCGCTGTCTTTTCTGCGAAAAGCGCGTTCAGTGTCGCGTTGGAGGGATAGGTCAAAAATGCCGGACCCGTCTGAGCTCCAAGAGCTTCTATATGACGGATACGGTCATTTTCCTTGTCGGGACGGGTCAGCTCATGTTTCTTGATAACATTATCCAGATAATCCTGACAGCTGGCAGCCGCCACCAGTCCGGTCTGGGTATGATTCCCCATCACCTGACGATAGAGATAGTAACAAGGTTCCGCGTCCGGTTTCAGCCAGCCATCCGCGATCCAGGAATAAAACAAATCATGTGCTTTGGTATAAACTTCTTTAGAATAAGGATCTATACCATCTTCAAAATTGATTTCCGCACGGCTGATGCGGTAAAAACTATGTTCCTTGCCCTGAGCCCGTTCACGAGCTTCGGCAGTAGAAACAACATCATAAGGTAGTTCACACAACTGACCCGCTATTTCGGGTCTCGGTCTGATTGCAGCGAAAGGTTTTATAGTCGCCATAACAACTCACGAAGAGTATAGCAGGATATCACTCCTAAATCAGTAAAAAAGTTCCTATTAGGTCAAATGCCCAACTTTCTGAAAATCGTTCCACTTTCAGAGTCAGAAAATGTCTCTTTCCGAATCCCGTTTGATTTTATAAATCAAATTCAGCAGTGATAATCACTTCTCTATTATCCACTTTGAATTGAACTGCTTTCATTGTTTTGCCATCATATAATCCTGTCACCATATAGTAAGGATTTTCAAAATCATATTTGACACTCAAAACATTTTGAGACGAAATGGTATATACAGC
>JAFZAR010000227.1 GCA_017557085.1 Verrucomicrobiota bacterium
ACTTCCAGTCCCCGCCAGCATTCATGGGTCAATCCGTGTCCCAGACTTTCGCTGTTGGGGGTTACGATCACCAGTGTGCCGCCGGGGCGGAGGATCCTCAGACATTCTCGTAAAACACCCAGCGGATCGGGCAGATGTTCGATCACATGGCGGAGAGTGACCGCGTCAAAAGTATGCGCGGGATAGTGGCGGCTGAAAAGATCGCTCTGGTGGACGTTCAGTCCGTAAGTCTCACGGGCCCGTTTCAGCGCGTCAGCGTCGAAATCCAGTCCTTCTGTTTTCCAGCCCTTCCCGGCCATAAAGTGCAGATACAGCCCGTCACCGCAGCCTACATCCAGCAGTTTGCCGGGGAACAAGTTGTCCAGATAGAGCCAGCGCATCCGTTTCCGGGCCTGAGCCAGCCCGACCGTCCATTCCGGTACGCGGGATAAAAAGATATAAACTGTTTTGATAAACTTGCGCGCCAGACTTTCGCCGGTGTCGCCGTGGGTGTAATAGCTTTGATACGCTTTGCCGATGTCTTCCGGAGTGGGTGCCGGGTTCAGCCAGAGCAGACCGCAGTTCCCGGCCGGGCATTTATAGAGATCCCATTCGCCGGGAGCCCCGAACAGATGATCTTTCAGCTTATTGTAAAAAATATCTCCCCGCTCGCCGCAGATAGGGCAGAACGGCTTGGCTTCTGTCTGGATGGCTGTGGACTGTTTTTTCACAAAGAGGGTGTAGTGTCAGAGGAACAAAGGTGACAGGTGACCGTATGTCCCGGAGTGATCTCCACGGGAGCCGGAGCCTCACGGCGGCAGCGTTCGGTGGCAAAGGGACACCGGGGATGGAAGCGGCAGCCGGCGGGCGGATCCAAGGGGGACGGGATCTCGCCGGAGAGGAATATCTTTTTAGCACCGGAATTTTTCTCCAGAGACGGGACCGCGTCCAGCAGAGCTTTTGTATAGGGATGAAGCGGCCGGGAGTGGATGTCTTTGGTGGTGCCTTGTTCCACGATCTGGCCCAGGTACATGACGGCGATCCGGTGGCAAATATGCTGAACGACCGCCAGATCATGAGAAATAAAGAGATAGGAGATGCCCTGCTCCTCCTGGATATCCATCAGCAGATTGATGACCTGCGCCTGGATGGAAACGTCCAGGGCGCTGACCGGTTCATCGCAGACGATCATGCGGGGATTCAGGCTGAGAGCGCGGGCGATGCCGATGCGCTGGCGCTGGCCGCCGCTGAATTCATGGGGATAGCGTTTGGCCAGTTCGGGATCCAGCCCTACCGCGCGAAGGAGCCCGGCGATCTTTTCAGAGCGTTCTTTCCGGCCGGAGCAAAGATGGTGGATCTTCAGCGGTTCACTCAGGATCTGCTCGATAGTCATCAGCGGATCCAGTGAGCTGTAGGGATCCTGAAAAACGATCTGGATATGACGGCGGTGTTCTTTCAGCGCTTCGCTTTTGAAGGTGGAAATATCCCGGCCTTCAAAGAGGATCGTTCCGCGGGTAACGGGAGTCAGCCCCAGGATCGCCCGGCCCAGAGTCGTTTTCCCGCAGCCGCTTTCGCCCACAAGTCCCAGAGTTTCATCGGAGTGGAGCTGGAAGGAGACACCATCTACCGCGTGAACGAACTTTCTGTGACCGGCCGGATAATAAACCGCCAGATCCTGAACAGAGAGCGCGGCCGCCGCGGTGTTGTTTGACTCCTGCCGCGACGGCTTCAAATCATTTAGATCGTTACGCTCTTTGTCGGACATATTATTTATTTCTTGATGGCGATCGCCTTCCAGATGAGAGCCGGATTGTTGGTGATGATGGCATCCACGCCCATATCCAGCAGCTCCTGCGCTTTCTGCATGTTGTCAATGGTATAGACAAAGACTTTCAGACCCTTTTCGTGAGCGTATTCGATGCCTTCCTTGGTAACTCTGGAATCCCAGGCGGCGCCTTTGACG
>JAFZAR010000025.1 GCA_017557085.1 Verrucomicrobiota bacterium
AAGTTCTCTAACTACAAGATCCTGGTAGTGGACGATATGCAGATGAACCTGATGGTGGTCACCAAGGTGATGAAGAATTTTGGGGTCAAACCCTTGTTGGCAGACACGCCGGAGAAAGCACTCAATCTGCTGAAAGAAAACGAAGTGGATGTCGTCCTGACGGACCTGAGGATGCCGGAAATGAACGGAGATCAGCTGGCCAGAGAGATGCGCAAGTTGCCGAATGGCCAAAAGGCGAAGATCTATGTGCTGACCGCGGACGCTTACGCGAAGGAAGAGATAGATATGTCTGGAGTGGATGATGTTCTGGTCAAGCCGCTGAGCTTGGACAAGATCAGGGAAGTGCTGAAAAGTTACCCTTCAAAGAAGGTGGCTTAGCGGTGTTTGCTTGAATCCGAACGGAAAAATGCTAGGATTCATCTGACCCGGCCAGGAGCCGGAACACGGCTTATTTACTTGTGTCAGAAGAACTCAAAAACAAAAACAGCCATTTAGGCGATACCCGCATCGGAGACCGCATTTTTTCTACCTCCCGCGGTCGCAATGTTTACACCTGCCGCCTGGCCTCCAGCGATGAGGAAATCCGGGAGGCGCAGCGTCTGCGTTTCCAGATTTTCAACATCGAGCTGAACGAGGGGCTGCCTGAATCGTTCAAGACCGGGCTGGACGTGGATGAGTTCGATCCGATCTGCGATCATCTGCTGGTGATCCATCAGGAGACAGAAACGATCGTGGGGACGTATCGTCTGCAAACCGGGCTGCATGCTCAGAAGAATCTGGGTTATTACAGCGCGCAGGAATTCGATTTTCAGCCTCTGGAGCCGTATCGTGCCAAGATCGTAGAGCTGGGTCGTGCCTGTATCCACGCGGAGCACCGCAATCTGCTGGCGCTGGGCTGTCTCTGGCGCGGCATCAAGAAATACGCTGACCGCTACGATGCCCGCTATCTGGTGGGGTGCAGTTCTCTGACTTCTCAGAATGAATCCGAAGGTGCCGGTGCGTATAACATCTTGAAAAAACATCTGGTTCCCCAGGAATTTTATGTGGAACCGCTTCCTCACTGCGCCTGTTCTTTGGAGAAACTGCCGGAGAAAACGGTAAAGATCCCTAAGCTGCTGGGCGCTTATATGTCCATCGGGGCAAAGATCTGCGGTCCCCCGGCCATTGACCGCACCTTCAAGACGATCGATTTCCTCACCTGGCTGGATTTAAGTTTGGTGCCGGCCTCCATCCTGGAAGCGCAATAGCCTTTTCAATAAAAATGAGTGCATCTGCTTTGGATCCGGGGATCAGTCCTCGCAAGCGGTTGTTGCTGGCTTCGGTTCTGGGTTTCCTGTCGGCAGTTGCGCCTTTCTGTACGGATCTTTTTCTGCCGGCTCTTCCGCAGATGGCGCAGAACTTAATGACTCATGCTTCGCAGATCCAGCTGAGTCTGACAACGTGTCTGGCGGGGATCGCGTTGGGACAGGCATTCATCGGACCTCTCAGCGACATGTATGGCCGGCGAGGGGTGCTGCTCGTTTCTTTACTGATTTTTGTCATTTCTTCTTTGGGCTGTGCCTGGGCTCCGACTGTGGAGATACTGATTGCGATCCGGTTCATACAAGGCTTGTCCGGAGCGGGAGCGGTCGTCCTTTCCAGGGCCATCGCCAGCGATCTTTACAGCGGGTCGGAGCTGACCCGGTTCTTCGCTCTTTTGATGCTGATCAATGGGCTGGCTCCGGTATTGAGCCCGGTGGCAGGCGGTCAGCTGCTGAAGGTGATGAACTGGCGCGGGACTTTTGTCGTTCTGGGAGGATTAGGTCTTGCCGGAGCACTGGCCGCGTTCCGTTTTATTGAGGAAACACTGCCTCGTGAAAAACGCCATGCGTCCGGTTTGAGATCGGCGGTGTCTATTTTCAGAAAGCTCCTGCTGAACGGCGGCTTTATGCGCTACACGCTGGGGCACTCTTTTATTTTCATGATCTTGTTCTCTTATATTGCTTCCTCGCCGTTCATCCTGCAGGAGATGTACGGTTTTACACCGGCTCAGTTCAGTTATTGTTTCGCCTGTATTTCGATCGGCATCACGGGATCAACACAGATCGCGGGCCGTCTCAGCGGCAGATTTGGGGATCAGCGCCTGTTGAACGCGGGGCTGGTCGTTTGTCTGCTGTCATCGCTGATGGTGCTGGGAGTGACGATCTGTCGTCCGGCTTCGGCGGTCATCCTGCTGATACCGCTTTTCATCACGGTCTCCTGTGTTGGTATCGTGACTACAACGAGTTTCTCACTGGCCATCCGTCAGCAGTCGGGAATGGCCGGGAGCGCGGCTGGTCTGGTGGGAGTCCTCTCTTTCATGGCTGGCGGCATCGCCGCGCCTCTGGTTGGTCTGTGCGGCAGTCAGACGGCGATCCCTTTGGGTGTGATGCTGGTACTGGCCAGCCTGGCCGCGATAGCTGTCTGCGACTTCCGCAAACAGGACTAGAAGGCCACATCTGCGATCCTACGGCTGTTCGTTTTGTTCGGCTGGGGTTCCTTCGTTTTCGTTCTCCAGGTATTTATCGGGTTCTTCCGGTGTGGCGTTGGCTTTTTCCTGAAGCTGTTCGCGTTCATTGTCGAGGTAGTTGAGCCGTTTTTTCAGGACGCGCAAGTCAGCGCGTGAGGGAGCATCTTTACCAAAAAATGCATAGATTCGCGGCTGGCGGATATAGTCAATGATGGTCGTGCGGTAGCGGCTGGCCAAATCTGCCACGACGGGATCGGCAGCCAGTTCAAAGGCTTTGAGCTGAGCCGCGACGCGTTCAAAGAAGTAGATTTGCACCATCGGAGCCCAGCTTTCGGCGATCTGCTGCAGGTGGATGGTGGTGGGATGTCTGGGCTGGTTGATCTGGGAGATGGTACTGACGGAGGCTTCGGCCAGGATCTCGTTGAGTTTTTCGATGCTTTGTTTCAGTGTCCAGGCGTTCATGCTGGTGTCTTTGCGGCAGTTGACCAGAACCAGTGCCCACCATTTTTCCACATCGGTCATGTTCTTGAACTG
>JAFZAR010000228.1 GCA_017557085.1 Verrucomicrobiota bacterium
ACCGGAGAAAGCGGAACTTTTGAAGGCATTTGATGAAGCTGGATTGACGGCGGCGTTCATGGAGCCGGAACATGGCGGCTATATCGAAGGCCCGAAAAACCTGGTCCAGGCGCTGATTTCTTTTGAGATCGCCTGGGTTGATGCCGGAGCCTCCACCGGAGGAATGGCCGGGAACCTGGCTCTTTCTCCCATCCACGAGAAGGGTACCCCCGAACAGAAAGCAAAATACATGGCCGGCGCGGTTCCTCCTCTGCCGGGCGAAGACCGTAAACAGTACCGCGGGGCTTTCGCGCTGACCGAACCGATCCCGTATGTGGGTGTCGAGACCGGCATGCTCAATGGAAAAGTCTCTGTGGCCGAATGGGAAGAGGGGAAAGAACCGATCCTTCAGGTAGATAAACGCGGACGTTTTATCACCGGGATGGGTTTTGCGAATTTTGTGACGGCGGCGGTGGACTCGGCCGATCCCCGTATCAAGGGCAGCTGTGTCGTCATCCTGGAAGAAGGGGATCCCGGTACCTATAACCGCGGAACGGCTACCAAGAAAATGGTCCATCAGCTTTCCTCTACCTGTGACCCGATCTTCAGTCTGAAAGTCCCTGCCAGCCGCATCGTGGGCGGATACACCGTCAAAGACGGCGTGATCGTTCCCAATATCAATCACGGAGACGTGATCGGCGCTGTTTTCCACAGGACCCGTGTGGTGGTGGGACTGATGACCTCCGCCAAGCTGCTGAGCGCGGTGGAACCGATCATCCGCTATCAGCGCTCCCGTTTCCGCGGCGGTGAATCCTGCGCTCCCGGAACTCCCCGTTATGAACTGGGCATCCAGACCAAAGAAGATGCCATCCATCGTCTGGTGGATATCTGGGCTACCGGTGAAGCCGGAGCCAGCATGGGCTTCACAACGGCCCGGATCTATGACGATCTCCAACCGCTGGAACAATTTAAAGAGAAATATTTCGCTGAAAAAGGCATCAGCGGCCGTGCTCAGATCAGAGCGCTGGCGGCCCCGACAAAAGATGCTCTGGAATTTATAGAACTGTCCGGCAAACCGGAATCCGAACGTGATGCCGCCCGGTATGAAGCACTGAAACAAGACAAACTGGTTCAGTATCTTATCACGGACGCTGTCGCCAATGTGCTGTGCCCCGCTACGAAGCTATGGAATACCGGCTGGGGAACGAACATGATGCGCGAAGCGGTCGCGCTGATGGGTGGCTACGGCATCACGGAAGATTGTCCGGGCTTCCTGGGACAAAAATGGATGGATGGTCAGCTGGAAGCAACTTATGAAGGCCCGGAAGCCGTTCAGCGCCGTCAGCTTGCCATCGTGATGACCAATGATATCTTCCTGGCTCAATATCGCCAATGGATCCGGCAGCTTCAGAATATCAAACAGCAGAACACGCTGGAACTGGGGGCCGGGTTGCTGGCCAGCGCGATGCAGTTCTGGCTGGAATCTCTCAACTTCCTGCAAACCAACAAAGACGCCAATGGAGCCAAGCTCTACAGCAGCAACCGTCAGGGGGTCAACTTCCCGCTGTCGGATGCGCTTTGCTGGCTGCTGGCGGTGAAGTATTTCATTGATGACATTTTGGAACTGCAAAATCATGTGGAAGAGAATCCCAATTTCCAGGGTTTTGTCAATTTCTTCGCCGATCTGGCCGCCGTTCAGGCGTTGCGAGCCGCGGGTGAATCTGTAAGAATCTGCACGGAACTGGTTTATGGATATGCTACGAAGGAAACGGCCGGTCTTGAAAAATTCGCGGAACTTCGTCTCCGGACCGAACAGGACATGATGGGGTTGAGAACAGCTAAAGACCGTGCGGCTCAGGCATTAACACAGGTGATGATCCCGGAAGCCCTGGATTATCCCCAATAGACCGAAAGTAAAAAATCACAATTAAATTTTTTAATCGTGAATTATTACTTGATTTAGGGGACAGATGTGTTACATTGCGCACGGTTTTACGGAACCTGTGAGTTCTGTTTTCAGAGTAATCCGTAATGCAAGATTGAATTGAGCAACTCAATTTATTCATTTTTAAAAAGTTAGTTCTTAGGACTTTGTTCTAATGCTGCAAAGCATCAGAGAAGATGGAAATTTTGCGTTTTGAAAATATCACCAAGAAGTATGGTCAAAATACTGTCTTGGAAGATGTTTCTTTTTCGATAAATGCGGGCGAAGTTTTTTCGTTGCTGGGTCCCAGCGGATGTGGTAAGACGACATTGCTTCGTATCTGTGGTGGTTTTGAGCCATGCGATTCCGGGAGGGTTATTCTGGATGGTGTCGATATAACGGACCAGCCTCCTAACGAACGCGCTGTTCGCACTGTTTTCCAAAATTACGCGCTTTTTCCGCACATGACCGTGTGGGATAATGTCGCGTTTGGTTTGAAAGCGACCGGTGTGGATCCCAAAACCATAAAAGAAGAAGTTCCAAAGTACTTGGAATTAGTTCAGTTGAGTGGTTTTGAGAATAGAAAGCCCGCTCAGTTGAGCGGTGGACAGCGTCAGCGTGTGGCTATCGCGCGCGCACTGATCAATAAACCGAAAGTTCTGCTTCTGGATGAACCGCTGGCGGCGCTGGATCTGAAACTGCGTCAGCGAATGTTGATCGAACTGGATACTCTGCATGATAATGTCGGGATCACATTCATTTTCGTGACGCACGATCAGCAGGAAGCCATGAGTATCAGCGATCATATCGCGGTGCTGAAGAGCGGCAAAATCAAGCAGATCGGCACACCGACAGAACTTTATGAAGCCCCCAAGAGCAGTTTTGTGGCGGCGTTCATTGGTGACACGAATTTCTTTGAAGGTACGGTAACCAATTTAGACGGAGATTATTGTGACCTTCAAATAGAAGATTTTCCCTTGCTCCATCTTTACAATGACAAAAATGTGAAATAGGGAGCCCTTGTCCACATCAGCATCCGTCCGGAAAAGTTCAGCGTTTACGCGACAAAGCCTGAAAAGACGAATCCGAAGACAAACCTGCTGTTTGGAAAAGTGGAGGAAGTGATCTATCTGGGAGCGCATACCCGTTACTGGATCCGCGTTCAGGATTGGCGAATCTCTGTGATCAAGCAGCATTATGGATATGCCCTGGATGAACGGAGCATTAAATGGGGTGATCCTGTCTGGCTGAGTTTTGAGGCAGATAATGCTTATATGTTGGATCAATACCTGGAGGACGATGAAGAACTGCTCGCCCTGCCTGATCTGGATTAATCTTGATTGGGAATGTGAAAAATGAAACTCCGGAATTGTGGTAATTTCTTCCTGGGACTACCGGCGTTTGTCTGGCTGCTTATCTTCTATGCGCTGCCGGCCATTGTCGTCTTTTTCATCGCGTTTAAACCTGTGGATTCCAACGGCGGTATCGGGGACGGATGGACGCTTCGGGCGATCCAGGAGTTAAAGGATCCCAGTTATCCCGCGATCATGTGGCGTACCTTCTGGCAGGGTATCGTTTCGACCTTTGTCTGTATAGCTGTTTCCATCCCGATCTGCTATCAGCTGGCGCGGATACCCAGTGTGAAGATCAAAAACTTCTTTCTGCTGCTGATCGTTGTTCCTTTTTGGACCAATTTCCTGATCCGCATTTATGCATGGAAAGTCTTTCTGCATCCGGATGGACCGTTCAAACATCTTCTGGTCTGGATGGGGGTGATCCCGCAATCAACCATGCTGCTGTATAATCAGTGGGCCGTGCTGGCGGTGATGATCTATACCTATATTCCTTTCGCGGTACTGCCTATCTATTCCGTCGCGGAAAAGTTTGATTTTTCCTTGCTGGACGCGGCCAAGGATCTGGGTGCCAGTTCTTTTTACGCTTTCCGAAAGGTATTTTTGCCCGGTATTTCCAAAGGTGTTCTGACGGCTGTCATGGTCGTGCTGATACCGGCTTTCGGCGCGTATCTGATCCCCGATCTGGTCGGCGGCAAGGACAGCCATCTGGTCGGTGATATGATCGCGCGGCGCGTCTTTGTAGATAGGAACCTGCCTCATGCCAGCGCGTTATCCGCGGTTTTGATGATCGCGGTTTTCCTGCCGCTGGTCGCTTTTATCTGGTTCCGTAAAATTTTTGGATCGAAATCACCTGATGGTGATTTGAAATTGCAGTTGAAACAACAGGATACTAAACAACGACTTGGCTCCAGTCTGCTTTTTACGTCTAAAGACGATCTGCCGAGTCCGCAAAAGAGTGAAGTAAACGATGAGTAAGCCTCCTTTTTTTGAAATGATTTTTAACAGCAATTATACCATCGTGTTTGCCTTATGAAGTTTTTTAGAAAAAACAGGGGTGCCGCCCAAAGCCGTTTTCCGATGCTGATCACCCTGTTGACGCTCGTATTCCTGTACACTCCGCTGGTGATGGTCGTCATCGCATCCTTTAACGCCAGCAAGTACGGCGGCAGCTGGGTAGGTTTTTCGCTGATTTGGTATGAAAAACTCTTCCATCATGACGTGATCTGGAACGCGCTTTTGAACACCATGATCATTGCGTTCTTTTCTACCTTTTTTTCAACGGTTTTGGGGACAC
>JAFZAR010000229.1 GCA_017557085.1 Verrucomicrobiota bacterium
CACAAGCTGTTCCGGTTCGAGAGCCTGGACCATACCGCCCCAGCCGAGGATCCAGCGCTGGATCTCTTCCAGAGAATTGAGTACGAAATGGACCTTCAGGTGTCCGCCGGAAAGCTCCTTGTTGATTTGGGAACTATGCCATTTCCTTTCGCGGAAATAATCGGCCACACTTTTATCCACCTTCAAAGTGATCTGGAAAGCCTGATCGCCGCTGTAAATACCAAAGCTGTTCCGCAGGTGGTCTTCCACGGAGAAATCACCGTGCCTGGCGCATTTTCGGCCGGTCTTTTTGATGGATTGGATGCGCTGGATCAGGAAGGTAATGAATTTTTTGCGCTTATAGCACCAGGCCAGCAGATACCATTCACCCGACACATGAACGATCTGGATGGGGTCTATCTGCCGTTCCGAAGCCTCTCTTTGGTTAGGCTTTTTGTACTTGATGAGGAGCTGATCCTTTTTCATCACGGCCTGGGAAAGCTGGTTGAACTGCTTTAGATCCACGACCGGGATCGATGCCGAATGAAAGGCGATGGAGCGATCCCAGTCATCCAGGTGGATATTGATGGATTCGGGCAGGGAATCCGCCAGCTTGCGGAAAGCCTGTTTGAGAGGGCCTTCAAAAGTAGTCCCCTGATAGGACGCGATCGCCTTTTGGGCAATCAGCAGCGAGAAAAGTTCACCCTCGGTGATTTGGATCGTGGGGAACGAAGCCACTTCCTCGGTATAATAGAACCCATGCTTGATCTGATCATATTCAATGGGCAGGTTGAGCCGGCTGCGCATGAATTCGATATCCCGCTGGATCGTTTTGGCGGAAACCTCCAGTTCCCTCGAAATATCGTTGGCATTGGGATAGGCGTTCCTGAATCGGGAACTGCCATCCTTAGCTTTACTGATGATCTGATGGATGCGGAGCATGCGCTCCTTTTGTGGACGAGTTGTTCTTTCCATATTCTCAGATCCCGGTCAGAGCAGAGGCAATGGTGCGTGCCATAAATTCCGCGCCTTCCGCGTTGGGATGGACCAGATCGGGGAACCATTGCGCGTGGTGATTCATCGCACTGAAAATATCAATCAGAGGAACATCGCAATCCTCCGCGGTCTGTTGGATGATGGGGATGATCTGATCCTCCACCACTTTGGGAGTAATGCCCCATTGACCGTTGCCATAGACCGGACACGGAGTGCAAAGCCAGATCTTGGGTTCAGAAGGCAAATACTTGAACTTGTAGATCAGAGCCTTGAGGTCTGACATGAATTCCAGACGGTACTGCCAGTTTTGCGGCTTGGAGTCGTTCGTTCCCAGCATAATGATGACGACATCCGGGTTATAGTCCTGGGCTTCCTGAAAAGCGCCGGTCTTCCAATAGGGACCATCCCCGTGTTTCAGAAGAGTGGCACCGTTCACGCCAAATTCCGTGTCTCGAACTTGCTGCCGAGGACTCGTCCCAGTACCGCCGGATAACAGTTGTAATCGTGATCTTCCAGTTTATCGCCCCAGGTGATGCTGTCACCGACACATGCCACCCGGATCGTGTGTTTATATTGATCCACACGAATGGAAGGATTTTTGACATGACGGCATCCGATTTGCGTGCCAGCTAATAAAAACAAACTCAATCCGATAACCGGTAAAACTCTCAGAAAATTCGATATCATTCTCATACGGCGGAATTATACCGAATGCCTGGGTATCTTTCAATAGAAGTTGTGGAAAAACAGTGAAATAAAATGTCAGCCAGCAGGATGCAGACATTGCCTGAGAGATTCAGGCAAAGGACAGTGATGGCAACAGGGATCTGTTTTGGAGCAGAAATCAGAAGTAATCTGCAAAATGGCTTGCTGCTGATATGCGTATTTAAGCTTCGGCGCAGGAGTCGCTCCATAGAAACGCTTTAATGCCAACTCGATCCGCGCGTTTTTGCCGCTGGCCGGCCAGTTCTGGTAACGCTCCAAAATCCGCTCGGAAGCAAGGGGATCATGGACACGATCTGTCCTTGCCCAGAACCATG
>JAFZAR010000230.1 GCA_017557085.1 Verrucomicrobiota bacterium
ATCTTGCCCTTGTTTTGCCAGCTGCATGATGCTTTCTTCATCTTTCCCACCAGCAAGGCGATGAAAAAGCATACTGTCACGCTGCCGCTTCAATTCTCTCACACTCCAGTGTTCTTTTTCACATTGTTTGGCATAGAAAGACATTTCCAAAGGATTCTCGATATTAAGAAGCTCTACATAGTGACTCCATGACAAAAGTCCAGACAGTGTCTGGATTTTTTGGAAACGTAAATAAAACAGTCTTACAGCGAATAGATTGCTGCGGCTAAACCCCTTTCCGTAACGCAGTTTTAAATCGGAAGAAAGTTTATTGATCAGTTCATCACCATATACCGCCTTTGCGTCACCTCCCTGTTCGTATTCCACAATGTACTTGCCTATATGCCAATAGGTGGTTACCAGAACGCTGTTGACCGTAGCGGCAATTTGACTTCTGCCTTTTGCCAACAGCATACCAATATTGTCAATAAGGGCTTGATACGCTTGAGTATTGCCTATTTCTCCACTCATCCGAACTCTCTCTTTCTCTCAACAAAAGTCCTTCTGTTTGAAGAAAGATACCATTGATCCAAACGACTGTCAATCAAATGAAAACAGCCCGTAGAGTACATCGAGGCAAAGGATGAGGTCTTGTCACCGGGAACCGGTGACAGAACCAAACTGAATGGAGGCGTGCACCGAACGTTGGCATCGCAATAATAATAAATAATTCAATAACAAATAATTATCTGTGAATATCGGTGTGTATCTGTGGTTCTTTCAATATCCATCCGTGGTTTATAAAAAAAGCCGCGCGGGTCGCACGGCTCTGTAAAATATATTGATTTAAAAGGGCTTATTTCTTCTCCGGCCATTCCACTACGGAGATGACGGGGAAATGGTCCGAAACATAAACGGCACCTTCCTTGTTCAGCATGATGTCTGTGGAATAGACCTTCATTCCGGCACGGGTGAAGATCCAGTCAATGCGCTGACCATCTTTCTGGGGAGCTTTGAAGGCATTGTATGTGGCATACTGTTCGCTGCGTACCTCGGCAGTGTCCCAGGTGTCGCTCAGGCCCATGTTGGTAAAGACATCGTGGACTTCCTTGTTGGTGGAAGGAGTATTGAAGTCGCCCGTCAGGAAGAGGGGCAGTTTCTTGTCCAGCTTGGCGATCGTCTCGGCGATCACTTTGGCGCCGTTCACGCGGGCCAGCTGGCTGACGTGATCCAGATGGGTATTGACAAAGTAGAACTGCTGACCGGTCTCTTTATCCAGAAGACGGACCCAGGTCACCATACGGGTGCAGCAGGTATCCCAGGACATGGAACCGATCAGACGAGGATTCTCAGAGAGCCACACATGATCGTATTCCATCGGCTCAAAGCGGTCCTTCTTGAAGAAGATAGCCATGAACTCGCCCCTGGTGCCGCCTTCGCGACCCAGGCCGACCCAGTCATAATCGGAACCGCCTTCCAGAAGATCCTTGATGACGAAGTATAAAGTCTCCTGTGTGCCAAAGACATCGGGCTGATTGACTTTGAGGAACTCCCGCATGGCGATCTTGCGCTTGGACCAGGGATAAGGATCCGTTTCATTGGCGACGCGCACATTCATGGTCATCACCTTGAGAGTGTTCTGTTTTTCAGTCTTGATGACCGGTACCGGAGTGGTCGGTTTTTTGGGGCGTGGAGCGATCACATCCGCCGCGAACACATTGCACAAGCTGCCGGCTGTTAATAAAACCACCGCAGCACCTAACGCTAAAAGAAGTTTCTTCATCATATACCTATCCCTTCACAGAGGGGTTACGTTTTTATTTTAATGATCCAACGGGTTCGGTTCAATCAAAATCAGAAAATGGCCCTGCTGGAGAAAAAGAGGATCGTGATAACGATAAAGACCGGGATCAGCACCGGGATGGAATACTTGAACAGATATCCAAAGAAGGTCGGAGTCTTGATATGAGCCTGATCAGCAATGGATTTCACCATAAAATTCGGACCGTTGCCGATATAGGTCATCGCGCCGAAGAAGACCGCGCCCATCGAAATGGCTTTCAGGAACGCCGGACAGCTGTTCATAAACTGGACGACATCGGTCTTGACGCTCACATCCAGCCCTTCCAAACCCATCGCCGTGGCCAGGAAAGTCAGATACGTGGGAGCGTTATCCAGGAAACCGGACAGCGCGCCTGTGGCCCAGAAGAACTTGACGGGGTTATCTATACCGAAAGAGCCCGCGTGTGTTCCCAGGTATGCCAGAGCCGGAGTCATCGTCAGGAAGATGCCGATGAAAAGCCAGGCCACCTCTTTGATGGGATGGAAATTGAACTCGTTGTCGTGGTAGATCTTTTGGGCTTTCTTGGACGTGATGAAATAGGATCCCACGGAAGCCAGAACCATCAGGATCTCGCGGTACGGAGTGGGCATAAACACTGCCACCAGAATGATCAGCAGGAAAACCAGATTGAACAGACCGCTGACCTTGATTTTTTCATCGGGACTGGGCGGTGTATGGAACTCGGCGGGCAGTTTGCGGTAACTGCGCATATCCAAAACAAAGAAAATAGCCAGCACCAGCAGGATAGCGACCAGCCAGCCCACCCAGCAGTGCCCCAGTGTCCACCAGAAAGAGACCCCGCGCAGGAATCCCAGGAACAGCGGAGGATCGCCGATCGGTGTCAGAGCGCCGGAAATATTGCTGATAATGAAAATGAAAAAGATGATATGGAATCCGCTGATGCGTCTCTTGTTCATACGGATCCAGGGACGGATCAGGAGCATGGATGCGCCTGTGGTACCCACAATGTTGGAAAGGACCGAGCCCACCAGCAGAAAAGCGCAGTTCATCCACGGAAGAGCCTGCCCCCTGGTGGAAATGTGGATGCCGCCTGACACCACAAACAGCGAACCGATCAGAGCAATGAAGCTGATATATTCATGAAGAACATGCAGGATCGGCGTGGGAGCCTTGAATACGAAAAGATAATAGCAAAGTGTGATAGCACCCAGCCCCACAGAGACATAAGAATAGAATTTACCCCACCATCCGGGACTGATCAGGGGAATGATCGCTATGGACAGCAAAAGTAAAATAAACGGTAAAATCAACAGAGGGGGAATGGTTAGTTCCGCGGCGGCTGTTGCGAGCATGATAGAACTCAACATGCGGCTTATTATCGAATTTTCGCGAAAATTCTCAAGCAGTTTTATAGAACACAAAACCGCAGACGGAAGGTATCAGTCTGCGGTTTCGCGTGATCAGAAAAGGAGGTTTACTTCTTTTCAGCCAGAGGGAACTCGCTGATCCTCAGCTGGGTACAGCCGTAAGGGATCAGTTTCACTGTCTTGGTTTCCAGACCCTTAGGATCGATTGGCGACTGAGGCAGATCGCCCGCGGAATTCCAATCCAGCACCCATTCATCCAGCTGGCAAGCCTTGACGGACAGGACGACCGGTGCGGCTGTGGTCGCGAACGGAATCGGGGAAACCGGATGCTTCTTGACCTTGAAGGCGCTCTGCAGTTTTTCCGGATTCAGCAGCAGGGCATAGTTCCAGTCATCAGACGGACGGATCTCCCAATCCGAAGCATCGGGATAAATATCGCTGTGCTTCTTGACACGGGTCATATACTGGCCGATTTCCAGTGAGAAGACCAGCGGTCCGCGATGGATCGCGATGGAATCATGGTAGCGACGTTCGCCGCGGATATCCATGGGCAGAGTCAGCTTGACCTTGTCACCATTCTTCCAGACCCGTTTGATGCAGGCAAATTCTCCTGCCGTGGCCGGGATGGTTTCTCTCTTGCCCACGACCAGCTTGGCCTTGTCAGCCCAGCCAG
>JAFZAR010000026.1 GCA_017557085.1 Verrucomicrobiota bacterium
CACAGGCAATATTGCTTATTCAGATCTGGAGAAACCATCTCGTGTTAACATTGTTTCTGAATCCATGGATTTCACTCCTCTGCTTTCTTGGTTGAAGTCCTCAACAAATACCAATGAAGCAGTTGCTGCACCGGCAGAGACAGAAGTCACCAAGAAAGATAAGAATGACCATTCACTGCCTCTGTCCAAAGAGGAACCCGAGGCAATTGATCTTCCTATCAAGGATTTTGAATGTTTGTTCGATATCGGGGTGGTTTATCTGAAGCAGATATATGCCAGCAATGTGAACGCGAATATCTTCATTCGGGATAACACAGTTGGTTTTGCTACAAAATCTCTCAATATCAATGGCGGAGATGTCAAAGTATCTGCTGAGTCTAATCTGGGTGTGAAGGGTTACACATATCTTTTAAGTTATGACGCACCGAGCATCCCTGCGGGGCCGATCTTTGATTTTGTGGCAGCGGATATACCGGGTGAATTGACCAAAGGCAATATCTATGCCGTGGGTGAAGTTTCTGGGAAAGGTTTGACTGAAAAAGCTATTCAAGAGAATTTAGCACTTCAGGTAAAAGCCGGTTTGACTAATGTTTCCTTCACTCCGGTCAGCTCCACTTATAGAACGGTATTGATGCCTATCCTGATCCCGCTGCGTTTGAATTCTTTGGTGAATTCACCAATCATGGGCGTCAGTGCTGATATGAAGGGTGCTAATGGCGATTTCACGGTCAATTATGCTCGTGTAACGACCGAAGCCTTTGAAGCGGAAGTAACTGGAGAAATGAAGCTGAATGAAGTTCTGATGGATACACCGCTTGATTTGCCAGTTGGTATTTATCTGGAACAAAAAGTGGCAGATAAATCAAATTTGACTTCAAAGAATGCGAGAACAAATAGTGTTGGATTCCAAGCAATGCCGGACTTTGTGAAGATTGTGGGGACACCAGCGGTTCCTGATTATAGTATCAACGAAACAAAGATTGCAGGGCTCCTGCTCAAATCCGGAACGGGTTTGGTGGGCGATGCCGGCAGCACAGCGAATCAAGTTGTTGGGCGAGTGGGTGGTCTCTTAGTGGGCGATACCTCCAATACCAATGGTGTCCAAGGAGTTGTTAAAGGCTTGGGCGGTCTGGTTGGCATTGGTGGCAAAGATTCTGACGGAACGAATGATGTGGATAATCCGTCTGATGGTGGCGCTCTGAAGAGTGTCGGTAAGAGTATTGGAAACCTTTTTGGTGGAGGCAAGGATGATGGTAGCAATACCAATACCACTTCAACGAATGCCCCAAAGAAAGGTTTGGGCGGTCTTTTGAACGGTTTAGGGAAATAGTATAAAGAGAATCAAAATATGACACCGTTAGAGTATTTTAAAGCAAATCGTGAACGGATGCTGGAGGAGCTGAAAGATCTTCTCCGTATTCCCAGTGTTTCAGCTCAGCCGGAACATAAGGCTGATGTCGAGAAATGTGCTCAATGGCTGGTAGATCATTGCAAGTCTATTGGTTTGACGGCTGAACTGCGGAAAACAGCTGGTAATCCGATCGTGATCGCCAGGACGCCGAATTTTGATAAGGCGGCCAAAGAGACTTACAATGTTTATGGACACTATGATGTTCAACCTGCGGAGCCTCTGAATGAATGGACCAAGACAAAGGATCCATTTGAACCAGTCATCGCGGACGGGAATATTTACGGCCGAGGTACTTCGGATGACAAGGGACAGCTTTTCATGCATCTGAAAGCAGTGGAATGTTATTTGAAAACAGGGACTCCGCTGCCTTTTAACATTACTTTCATGTTTGAGGGAGAGGAAGAGGTTGGCAGTACAAATCTGGCTCAATTCCTGACGGATAACGCGGAAGAGTTCAAATGCCGTGCGATGGTCGTTTCGGATACCGGAATGCCGGCGTTGAATTGTCCGGCCATGACTTACGCACTCAGAGGAATCATTTCCCTGGAGATATATCTCAAAGGCCCCAAACAGGATCTGCATTCCGGGATCCATGGCGGAGCGGTTCAGAATCCGGCGCATGTCCTTTGCTCCATGATTGCCAGTTTGCATGACGCTCAGGGCAGAGTAACAATTCCCGGCTTCTATGATGAGGTGGATGATTTGACCGATTATGAACGTGAACAGTTTAAGCGGCTGCCTTATGATGATGAATCCTACAAAGCCAGTTTACAGCTCAAAGAACTCTTTGGCGAGGAAGGTTATACCACAGTGGAACGCCGTTCTGCGCGTCCAACTTTGGAAGTCAATGGACTGACCAGTGGTTATCAAGGGGAAGGAGGCAAGACAATCGTTCCTTCAACGGCCAGTGCGAAAGTGACTTGTCGACTGGTGCCAAGCCAGAAAGCTAAACAGATGATGGATAAAGTCTGTGCCCATCTGGAAGCGATCTGTCCAAAGACTGTTACCATGAAAATCGTTCGCGGTCAGGAAGGCGATCCCTACATCATCCAGCCGAACAGCAAACCGGCACAGGCTGCCTTGAAAGCTCTCAAGAGAGCTTTTGGATGTGAACCTACGGTCATGCGTGAAGGTGGTTCTATTCCTATCACGATCGAATTCAAGCGCAAACTAGGTGCGGAAACTCTGCTGCTGGGTTTGAGTCTGCCGGATGACAATGCGCATTCTCCCAACGAGAAATTCTGCCTGGAATGCTTCGACA
>JAFZAR010000231.1 GCA_017557085.1 Verrucomicrobiota bacterium
GATGCCGGTCTTGATGATGACATCGAACGGACGCCAGTACTCGGCGCGGACACGTTCCTCAAAATGCTCGGCATAGCTGCGCTCGCCCAGGGTATGCACCAGCGCGTGAGTGATGCTGTCGCCGGTAAAGACCCAGTTGATGGGAGTGCGCTTGTCGGCCAGCATCGCCTGGATGCGTGCCAGATCCTTGTCGGGATCGCCCGGCATGGTTCCCGGATAGAGCATGTCCAGAGTATCCAGATTGAACCGAACGGAAAGCTCATAAGCAGGCTGGTCGTTCGTCCAGTGACCGTAGGTGATATTCAGGAAATCACCCGTCGGCAGAAGCTGCACAGTGGGATAAGCGCAGTCGCCGGTCCAGCCTCCGCGTTCCTTGAAATTCTTCTTGAGGCGCACACGGTACTGTCCCACACGACCGAAAACCAGATCCTCATAAGTACCGACCCAGCCGACCCAGTCGCCGTAAGTATCGGAATGATACCCCTGGGGCTGCATATCGCGGAAGGAAATGAACAGACGGCCGTCCGGCGCGTAAACCGGAGTATGGCGGTCACCATTCAGCTCCGGCGGCAGAGCGCGCGGCGCGGACCAGGTCTTGCCCTCGTCATTGGAGAACATGATCTGGGAATTCTCGCGGCGGGAATTTTCCCGCAGCAGCATGGCAAGCTGTTTGCCGTCCGGGGAACGGACCACGCCCGGCTCGCAAAGGTGCATCTGTGAGCTGGCATAGATGGCCTTGGGCTGCTCCCAGGTCACACCGCCGTCAAAACTTTCCACCGTGTAAAGCGTAAAGACCACCGGATTCTTCATCTGGTTCTGAGCGGTAAAGAACCGGCCGTCATCATGGAAGAAAGCCATATAGTGACCCGGCTCCTTCAGGGCAATCTGGCTGGCCATGCCCACAACACCGCCCCACTCGCCCGCAGGCTTCAGCTCGCTCCAGGTTTCGCCCTCATCCTCGGATAACGCGTAACGCGCCGGGTACAGGGATGACCACAATATGATGCGCTTCTTGCCATCCTTGTCCACGGTACGGTACAGGATGGGAGTTTCCTTGCTGGTAGCCCAGCTTTCCGGCACAGGCAGACGGTCGCTCCAGGTCCAGCCCTGATCGGTGCTCTTCTTCATCAGGATCGGGCCTTTGCCATGCCCCTGCGGATACACGCAGATGATGGTCTTGCCGTCATCCAGCATCACGCTGCTGGGATGCCCCAAATAAGTATTCTCCTGCTGGTCAATGATCTTCTGCATATTGACCTGATCATCCAAATCAATCAGCGGCACTGAAAAAGCCATCAGATCCGCCGCGGAGGAAAAAGCAAACACCCCTGCCAGAGCGGCCAGGGTCCCGCTCCATCGTCTAAAACTTTTACTCATATTCTTCATACTCCAGAACGGCATTATTCTGCCCGACCGCCATCAAAAATGCAAGTACAACCCCGGACAACATGAAAAAATGCTGGACTTACCGGGGGCATATTGGGAATAATTTTCGCGGTTATGGGACGTCAGTGGTTATACGCAAAACGGCTGGTGGCTTCTAAAAAGAAAACACAAGCCACAGGTAAACTTGTTCGAGAAATTATGATCGCGGCGCGCATGGGCGGGGCTGACCCCGACCTGAACGCGCGTCTGGCCGCCGCTTTGGAAAAAGCGCGCAAGGAAAGTGTCTCTCGTGACGCGATCGAGCGCGCCATCAAGAAAGGTGCCGGCATCGGTGAAGAAAAAATGGCGATGGATCAGGTCATCTTTGAGGGGTATGCTCCTCACAAAGTGCCTGTTATCGTGGAAGTTTACACAGATAACCCCAACCGTACCGCTCCGGAGATGCGTGTGCTCTTCCGCAAAGGCGTGCTGGGCAACGCCGGCAGCAACCGCTTCCTCTTTGACCAGGTCGGTCTGGTGGAAGGTTATCTGCCCGATGGAGATATGGATCCCGAAGAAGCTGCCATCGAGGCCGGAGCCAATGAAGTGGTTCCCCTCTCCAGCGCGGACAACAACGACATCCCCGAAGACGCTAAGGGCTACCGCTTTATTACCGAACGCACCGCTATCCACGCGGTTTCCACCTGGCTTTCCTCTCACGGCTGGAAGATCGTGACCAGTGAGATCGGGTATCTGCCCAAGAACTATCCCGAACTGACTGAGGAACAAATGGTCGAAGTAGGCGAATTCCTCCAGGCGCTGGACGACCATGACGATGTCCATCGTGTGTGGGCCGCGGTGAAATAGTATTTTCATCCTCCTCGGAAAGAGGAATATCTAATAAGAAAACAGATCCGGTGAAGGGTCTGTTTTCTTGTTTTCTATGCTGAGATCGGGTCATCTGCCGTCCCGCTGATCAGCCAGATCCGCGGCGACACTATGACCATAATGGCGCAGCATCGCCGCAAAAGTATCCTGCCCGGTGCGGAACGTGTCCATCAACCGTCTCCTTTTACTGTCATTTTTCTGCCACTCGCTCAAACCTTTGTAATAAAACTGACGGATATTTTCGGTAATGAGGATCGGTGTCAGATCATATTTAAGACATTCCTTCAGCAATATCAGCCGTCCAACGCGTCCATTACCGTCCTGAAACGGATGGATCGCCTCAAAACGAACATGAAACGCGGCAATATCCTCAAGCGTATGTCCACACTTGCCGTACTCTTCCAACAGACGCGCCATCTCAGAATGTACCGCCGCCGGCTTTACCGTATCGAACTCCCCGACCGTATTTTCCAGCCGTTTATAATCACCCACAGCAAACCAATCCTGCCGGCTATTCGTCGTACCGCTCTTGAGAATGGCATGCAGACGTTTGATGTAGTTTTCCGTCAACGCTGCTTTCGCGGTGGAAATGACGGTATCTACCGCGCGGAAATGGTTCGTCGTCTCCACCACGTCATCAACCGGCATATCTCCGTCCAGTTGTCCCAGTGTCTTTGTCTCAAATATCCACCGTGTCTGTTCATGTGTAAGCCGACTTCCCTCAATATGATTGGAATTGTAGGTAAAATCTATCTGCAACCGATGATACAGACCTCCTTTGAGTTTGGTTTTGCGTTCCTTTTCCAGGATCACCAGCACCGACTTTTCCTGCGCCTTTGTCCGCGACTTACGTACCGGTTTGACCGCATCCCACGGGATGCGCCACGCGCCATGTTCATATATCGCGCCGGGAATACGCCCGACCGCGCAATAAGCACGCACCTGCCTTGAACTCACGCCCCACTTGGAGGCAGCCTCATCTATTGTCTGATAGTCCATTCTCACTCTTGCGGAAGTTTAA
>JAFZAR010000027.1 GCA_017557085.1 Verrucomicrobiota bacterium
ATATAAGCCGAGGAGATATTCAGCTTGGTATCCCGGCAGAGGATCCGCAGGACAGAGAGCGCGTCCAGTCCCAGCACCTTGCTGAGACGGCCGATCTCGTTGGCAAAGGTCAGTTTCAGTGCGTGGAAGGTGTTGCATCCGTACTTCACCAGCTCGGCCGCGTTCCATTTCACCACTTCCGGCTGAAGCCCGAACAGCGGCTCCATCTCCGGCGCAGGCGGCAGCCCGTCACGGGTGCCTACCACGACCAGGGCCGGTTTCTCAAAATCTTTTACCGCGGTCCCTTCGCGCAGAAATTCAGGGAAATAATAGATCTCCGCCAGACCGGACTCCAGCAGATCGCCCAGAAAATCCCGAACCATCTGATCGGTACTGCCCGGCAGCATCGTGCTGCGGAAAACGATGCGGTGTTTGCTTCCCTTGGCCCGGACGGCATCCGCCAGCTCCTGCGCCACCTGACGCACGAAGCTCAGATCCAGCGAACCGGATACGGTGCTGGGCGTTCCCACACATACGATGGAAACATCACTCTCCCGGACGGCCTGACCGCAATCCTGTGTCGCGGAGAGCAGTCCTTTCTCCCGCGCGGACTCCAGCAGGTGATTCAGCCCCGGCTCGATGATGGAGGGACGTCCCTGCGCGAAATCCTCCACTTTCTGACGATTGACATCAACACCGATCACCTTGTGGCCGTGAGAAGCCAAACAGGCTCCCGTCACCGCGCCAACGTATCCTAAACCAAAAATACTGACCCTCATTATTTTAACGCATCATTCCGACGCTCCGTGCCCCAAAAGACCGGGAGCGTTCCCTATCACGCAAAGAACATTTCCCCGCGCTTCCAAGATGATAAAAAAAGCTGCCTGATTAGACAATCTTTTCCTGTTATTTCTCTCTTGTCATCAAGTCATAAAACAGATATACTTTGCCGCGTTATTGGATTAATATATTATGTTTATTGTAAATTCTTATTTTGTAGCGGTTTTATTGTGTATCATCACCATGCTTTGCTGGGGCAGCTGGGGCAATACCCAGAAGCTGGCCAGCCGTGAGTGGAAATTCCAGCTCTTTTACTGGGATTACGGCTTCGGCGTTCTGATCTGGGCGCTGCTGCTGGCCTTCACGATCGGCAGCATGGGCGAACCCGGTGTGGGCCGCGGGTTTATTGACGACATCAAACAATGGAACGCCGGCGGCGAGATCGGCGCTCTCTTCCAGAAGAACGTCTTCTGGGCCTTTGTGGGCGGCGTGGTGTTCAATCTTTCCAACCTCCTTCTGGTCATCGCCATAGATATCGCCGGACTGGCGGTCGCCTTCCCCATTGGTGTCGGGCTGGCGCTGGTGCTGGGTGTGGTCATGACCTATTGTCTCCGTCCGGAGGGCGATCCCGCTCTGCTGGCAGCCGGTGTCGCGCTGGTGCTGGTGGCCATCATCATCAACGCCGTGGCCTATAAGAAATTGCAGGGCGGCAAGTCCGGCGGCACATCCGTGCTGGGCATCGTCATTTCCGTCATTGCTGGTGTGCTGATGGGCTGCGGATTCTTCGCGCTCGTCTCTCAGGGCATGGCCAAGAACTTCGTCACACCGGAGGCCGGGACCATGACTCCCTACACCGCGCTGGTCGTTTTCTCGATCGGTCTGGTTCTTTCCAACTTTATCTGGAACAGTATCGTGATGATCAAACCCGTTCGCGGCGAGAAAGTTCCCTTTTCCGATTACTTCAAGGGCAGCTTCAAAACGCACATCATCGGCATGCTGGGCGGCATCATCTGGAATATCGGTATGTCCTTCAGCCTGTTAGCCGCTGAAAAGGCCGGCGCCGCTCTCTCCTACGGTCTGGGTCAGGGTGCCACGCTCGTGGCCGCGCTCTGGGGCGTGTTCATCTGGAAGGAATTCAAGGGCGCGCCCAAGGGAACCAATACCCTGCTGACGGCGATGTTCATTTTCTTCCTGGCCGGACTGGGACTGCTCATCTACTCCAAAATGTAAACTGTAAGATCAACTTTAAAATTAAAAAGATATGAAAAAAGCAAATGTTGTTGTCGTTGGAAGCTCCAACACGGATATGATCATCCAGATGAAGAGCATACCCCGTCCGGGCGAGACTCTGCTGGGCGGCAGGTTCAGCATCGCTCCCGGCGGTAAAGGCGCGAATCAGGCCGTCGCCGCCGCGCGCGCCGCGGGTCCCGGCGGCAAGGTGACTTTTGTCGCCAAAGTGGGTCAGGATCTCTTTGGAGATCAGACCATTGCCGGGCTGAAAAAAGACAAGATCAGCACGGACTATGTTTTCCGCGATAAGAAAAACGCTTCCGGCGTGGCTCTGATCTATGTGGCGGAGGACGGCGAGAACAGCATCGGGGTCGCCTCCGGTGCCAACGGCGCTCTCAGCCCGGCTGACGTAAAGAAAGCCGCCAAGGTCATCGCCGAGTCAGATATTCTGGTCATGCAGCTGGAAACACCTCTGCCAACCGTTCTGGAAGCCGCAAAGACTGCCGACAAGGCCGGGGTGCCCGTCATCCTGAATCCGGCTCCCATGCAGCCTCTGCCGGAGGAACTTCTGCGCAAGGTCACCATCCTGACTCCCAATGAAACGGAAGCCGAATCCCTGACCGGCATCACCGTCACGGACAAGAATTCCGCTCAGGCGGCCGCCGACATCCTGCACCGGAAAGGTGTCCCCGTCGTCATCATCACCATGGGTGCCAAGGGTGTCTATCTCTCCGCGCCGGAATGCAAAAAGATGATCAAATCCTTCAAAGTCAAGGCCGTGGACAGCACCGCCGCCGGCGATGTGTTCAACGGGGCGCTGGCCTCCGCTCTGAGTCAGGAGCTGGATCTGCTGGATGCCATCCGCTTCGCCATCGCGGCCGCGGCCATTTCTGTCACGCGTCTGGGGGCTCAGCCCTCCGTCCCGACACGGAAAGAGATCGAAAAGATGCTCAAATCATAGCACTTTCG
>JAFZAR010000232.1 GCA_017557085.1 Verrucomicrobiota bacterium
CGGACTGCCAAGCCGGGATCTGGAAATCGGTCAGCTCGACCGATTCATTGGCCGTGTAGTCCGCGACCCTCTGAGCCAGAACGACCGCTTCCAGCAGGGAATTGCTGGCCAGACGGTTGGCTCCGTGCAGACCCGTGCAGGCAACCTCGCCAATGGCATACAAACCGGGGATCGAGGTGCGTCCGTTGATGTCGGTTTTGACACCGCCGCACTGGTAATGCGCCGCCGGAACGACCGGGATAGGTTCCTTGGTCATATCCACACCACGGTCATAGCAGTGCTGGTAAATGTTAGGGAAACGCTCCATAAGGAACCGGGCGGATTTATGCGTAATGTCCAGACAGACATGATCCGTGCCGTTTTTCTTCATCTCCTTGTCGATGGCGCGTGCCACGATGTCTCTGGGTGCCAGAGAAAGACGGGGATCGTAGTTCTGCATGAACTCGCTGCCGTCCAGATTCTTGAGAACGGCACCTTCACCGCGGACGGCCTCGCTGATGAGGAAGGAACCGCCCTTGGGATCATAAAAACAGGTGGGATGGAACTGGATGAATTCCATGTTGGAAATGGTTGCGCCCGCGCGCCATGCCATCGCCAGACCGTCACCGGTCGCAATATAGGGATTGGTCGTGTAAAGATAGACCTTGCCGCAGCCGCCGGTGGCCAGAATGACGTGCTTGCCCTCAAAAGTCGTGACCTTGTGGGTATTCGCGTCCAGAGCATAAACGCCGACACAGCGTTTTTTGTCCGCCGTCAGGATCAGGTCAATGGCGAAATGATGCTCGAAAAACTGAATATTCTTCTCCTGAGAAGCCGCGTTCAACAGAGTAGTCTCGACCTCGTGTCCCGTGATGTCGCCGGCATGGAGGATGCGGCGTTTGGAATGACCGCCTTCGCGGCCCAGATCCAGCTCGCGGGAACCGTCAGTACCGGGGATCGTTCGCTGGGTGAAAGGTGTTCCGTAGTTGATCAGATCCGCGATGCGGCTGGGACCTTCTGTCACGATAGTGCGCACGACGCTTTCATCGCACAGACCGGCACCGGCGATCAGAGTATCCCGGATGTGCATCTCGAAAGTGTCCTCTTTGGAGGTCACCGCGGCGATACCGCCTTGGGCCTGATTGGTATTGGAGTCGGCCCGCGCTTTTTTGGTGATGATCGCGACCTTGCCGTTCTTGGCGGCTTTCAGCGCGAAAAATAAACCGGCAACACCGCTGCCTAAAACCAGATAATCAAATTTATGATCGGACATGTTGAACTGAAAATGAAAAGTTACAGGGTCGCGTTATCAATCAGACGAGTCTTGCCAACACGAACGGCCAAAGCGATTTGAATGCCTTGTTTGGCCTCAGCGGACGGAGCCAGGGTCTCTGGATCGAAAAACTCGATGTAATCCACTTGAGCACTTGGATTTTTCTCAATAAAGGCTTTCAGATCCGCTTTCAGGCTTTGCGCGTCCTGAGCAACTTGTGAGACCTTTTGCCGGGCCAGGGTGATCGCCTGAGACAGACAAAGAGCCTGAGTCCGTTCATCCGGAGAAAGATAGCGGTTGCGGGAACTCAGTGCCAGACCATCAGCTTCGCGCACGATGGGCGCGGTGATGATCTCCACGGGGATATTCAGATCGCGAACCATCCGCTTGATGATGGCGGCCTGCTGGAAATCCTTGGCGCCAAAGACCGCGTAATCCGGTAACGTGATGTTGAAGAGCTTGTTGACAACAGTGGTCACGCCGCGGAAATGAGTCGGACGGGTAATGCCTTCCATCGATTGAGACAGAAATCCCTCACAGACATAGGTGCTTTCACGCAGAGCAGGCGCGTTTTCCTCGCTCTTATAAGGATACATCACTTGGTCTGAAGGAGAAAAGACCACGTCGGCACCCGTCTCTTCGCAGAGTCTCAGATCGTTCTGGAGATCTCTTGGATACTTTGAAAAATCCTCATTAGGAGCAAATTGGATCGGGTTTACATAAACGCTGACAACCACCTTCCCGGAGGAAGAGACAGCTTGACGCGCGCGTTTGATAAGACTGAGATGGCCCGCATGAAGGGCTCCCATCGTAGGAACAAGAGCAACACGGATCCCGGAGCGTTTCCATTCCTTGGCCAGCTCCTGCATTTCCCTGATAGTTTCAATGTGTTTCATGATAACATGTGTAAAAGGCCCGTGGAGGTAAGGGGGGATA
>JAFZAR010000233.1 GCA_017557085.1 Verrucomicrobiota bacterium
GAGGAGGATAAAGAGAACGCGGAGAAACTGAACGCGGAGGCTCCGGCCGTTCTGGCGCGGTATTCAGAGCGGAATGGCGCTTTGCTAGTGCATTATTCCACGGATTATGTTTTTGACGGTACACAGAAGAGACCTTATCTGGAAACGGATCCCGCCGCACCACTGAGTGTGTACGGCAAAACCAAGAACCGGGGCGATGAGGCGATCCGTGAGTTGGGATGCGCACACTTGATTTTCCGCCTTTGCTGGGTCTATGGCGCGCGCGGACGCAATTTCTTTTTGACCATGCGCAGGCTGGCGGCCAGCCGGGAAGAGCTGCGAGTGGTGAGTGATCAGCACGGCTGTCCCACCAGTTCCAGACTGATCGCGGAGGCAACGGCACAGGCTCTTGGACAAGTTCTGAGAAGCCGTTCCCCGGAGTCTTATTACGGGACTTATCATCTGGCTTCGGGCGGCGAGGCTAGCTGGTACCAGTTCGCGCGGAGGATCATTGATCTGATGCCGGCGGAGAAAAGAGTTTGCACTCAGGTTACACCCATTACAACGGCGGAGTATCCCACGGCGGCGGTCCGTCCGGCTTATTCCGTTCTGGACTGCGGCAAACTGAAAGAAACTTTTGGAATTGAGCTTCCTCACTGGGAAGCCGTTTTGGAATTAGTAAACGAAGAATTAAACACACAGAATTAGAATATGAAAAATACCTTATTATGCGGCGCGCTGCTGGCTGTTCTGACGGCCGGTGTCAACGCGGATACATCAGCCCCGTGGGCTGATCCCGAAATCAATGAGATCAATCGTGCCCCGATGCACTCTTCGTATTTCGCATACGAAACTGCGGAGAAGGCGGCTGCGGCCGATAAATACCAATCTTCCCGGTTTCTTTCTCTGGAAGGGAATTGGAAATTCAACTGGGTCAAGAATGCCGGAGACCGTCCTCTGAATTTCTTCAAGAAGGACTTTGAAGATCAGTATTGGACGGATTTCCCTGTACCGGGCTTGTGGGAGCTGAACGGCTACGGCAATCCTGTTTATAAGAATATTGGTTATGCCTGGAATACGCAGTTCCACGCCAATCCTCCGTTCGTGGAGGAAAAGAATAATGCCGTGGGATCTTATCGCCGCACGGTCAATATCCCGGCAGATTGGAACGGGGAGGATGTGTTCATCCATATCGGTTCCGCTACGTCTTGTTTGTCGCTGTGGGTCAACGGTGAATATGTGGGCTACAGTGAGGACAGCAAGCTGGCGGCGGAGTTTGATGTGACCAAGTATCTCCAGCCGGGTGAAAATCTGATCGCGATGCAGATCTTCCGCTGGTGTGACGGCACCTATCTGGAAGATCAGGATTTCTGGAGACTTTCCGGCATCGCGCGGGAAACTTATCTGTACGCGCGTCCTCAGGCCCGCATCAATGATTATTTTGTCAAAACGGATCTGGATGAGAATTATGAGGATGCCACTTTGCAGGTTGATTTCTCCATGCAGAAAGCGAACGGCAAAGTTCTGGAAGTGACTTTGCTGGATCCTGCCGGAAGTACGCTTTATTTCTCGGAGACAGAGATCAGCGGCGATGAGTTTACCGAGAAGGTCGAGCTGGATTCGCCTATGAAGTGGTCGGCGGAATCACCGGTTTTGTATAATCTGCTGTTCACGCTGAAAGAGAAAGAGGGCGAAACGATCGAATCTATCCGGCAGACTGTCGGCTTCCGCAAGGTGGAGCTGAAAGACGGTCAGCTTCTGGTGAACGGCCAACCTGTTTTGATCAAGGGTGTCAATCGTCATGAAATGGATCCGGACAGCGGTTATATCATTTCTATGGACAGGATGATCCAGGATATCCAGGTCATGAAGGAGAATAACGTCAACGCGGTGCGCACCAGCCATTATCCGGATGATCCCCGTTGGTACGATCTGTGCGACAGATACGGTCTTTATGTCGTAGCCGAGGCGAATATCGAATCTCACGGCATGGGCTATGGCGATAAGACTCTGGCCAAAGTCGAGAGTTATAAGACCGCGCATCTGCAAAGGAATCAGCGCAACGTGGAATGTCAGAAGAATCATCCTTCGATCATCATCTGGTCGCTGGGTAATGAGGCCGGCAACGGTCCTAATTTTGAAGCCTGTTATGACTGGATCAAAGAACGTGACAGTTCTCGGCTGGTTCAGTACGAACGTGCGGAACTGGCCCGCAACACGGATATCTATTGCCCGATGTATGCCGATTACAGATGGTCGGAGGAGTATGCCAGCAAAGAGCAGAAACGCCCGATGATCCAGTGCGAATATGCTCACGCAATGGGCAATTCCGAGGGCGGTTTCAAGGAATACTGGGATCTGTTCCGCAAGTATCCGCTGCTGCAGGGCGGTTTTATTTGGGACTTTGTGGATCAGGCTCTGCGCCATTACACTCCGGAGGGCAAGATGATCTATACCTACGGCGGCGATTATGGACGATATGAAGCCACAGATCATAATTTCAACTGCAATGGTCTGATCAGCCCGGATCGTGTTCCTAATCCGCACATGGCGGAAGTCCGCTATTTCTATCAGTCCATCTGGACCACTCCGGTCGATCTCCAGCAGGGAACCCTGCAGGTCTATAATGAGAACTTTTTCACCGATCTGTCCGATTACTATCTGGAATGGCAGCTGGTGGGTGACGGCGTTCCCGTGTCTCAGGGAACTTATATGGATCTGATAGCCCTGCCGCAATCCAAACAGACGATCCAGCTGGAAGATTATGAAGTCTTTCCGGAGGATTACAGCGAACTGCTGCTGAACCTGAATTACAAATTGAAGAAGGCCAGACAGCTTTTGCCGGCGGGCTATCCCGTCGCGCAGGATCAGCTCATTGTCAAGACATACAGCGATTATTCCGTCGAGCTGGCTTCCTCCGCCAATCCGGTGACCAAGGAAGAACAGTTGTCGCACCTTGTTTTGAGCGCAAGCGGTGTCAGTGTGACTTTCAACAAGAGGACAGGCTGGATAGATTATCTTTCCCTGAACGGTGTTGAGCTGCTGGCTAACGGATACTCCATCCGTCCGTCTTTCTGGAGAGCGCCCACCGATAACGATTACGGCGCGCGTTTGCAGCAGCGGTTCGCGGCCTGGAAGAATCCGTATCTTGAGCTGAAAGAGCTGAAGCCGGAAATGAAGGAGAACGGCTGTACCGTGACAGCGAAGTATGATATCAGAGGTCTGTCCGCCTCGCTGGTGATGACTTATGAATTCAGCGGAAACGGCGAGCTGGCCGTTACGGAAGCGCTGACCGTGGACAAGGAAAAGAAAGACCAGCCCGGCCTGTTCCGCTTCGGGATGCAGGTCGTGATGCCGTGGTGGTTCGACAAGATCGAGTATTACGGCAAGGGACCGGGCGAGAATTATGCGGATCGCCAGTCCGCGGCACGCATCGGCCTTTACAAGCAGACAGTGGATGAGCAGTTCTATCCTTATGTGCGTCCTCAGGAGACCGGCACCAAGAGTTCTGTCCGCTGGTGGAAGCTGACCGATATTTCCGGTGTGGGACTGCAGGTCCGTTCGGATGATGCTTTCTTTGCCTCCGCGCTGCATTATCTGCCGACGGATCTGGACAGCGGCATGTCCAAAGAATCCAAACAGTCGCATTCCGGCGAGCTGACTCCGCGGTCGCTGACCTGTTTCTCCATTGACGGCAGACAGATGGGCCTGGGCTGTATCAACAGCTGGGGCGCGCTGCCCAGACAGGAATACATGCTGCCTTACGCGGATTACACATTCCGTTTTGTGCTGACACCGATCAGCAAACGCTAACAGCTTTGAGCTGAAAAACGAAGATCCCCGATGGTCATTCCACCGGGGATTTTTTTTTGACAGAACCACCGATGGTATGAAAAGAACCACGGATGGACACAGATGAACTTAGATGTTTTTTTTATAATCAATTCATTAACAATATATTATCTGTGTTTTATCCGTGTGTATCGGTGGTTCTTAAATTTGGATATTCCCCCTTGCGCATTTGCGAAATATCTGGTATTTTATTCTGGTCGTTCC
>JAFZAR010000234.1 GCA_017557085.1 Verrucomicrobiota bacterium
ATGTTTATCACATAATCATGTTTATCACATAATCATGTTTATCACATAATCATGTTTATCACATAATCATGTTTATCAGCACATTGCTAATAAAGACAGCCACTATTATGACTGTTAGAAGGTTTTTGTCAAGCGTTGTTTTGCGGTTTTTCAAAAAAATCATCATTAGAATTTTGGAACCACAGATCAACACGGATAAATATAGATATTTTATTTCAATGGAATGTGTTGTATAGATTTTGTATAAAAAATTTAAAAAAAATGAAAAAATTTTGCGCGAAAGTGTTGACATGTACGACATGGTGTCGTATATTTTTCTCCAGCGATACGACATTATGTCGTAAGCAAAATGAAAGACCTATGAACAATTCATACTTATTCTTACGTATGTCATTCCGTCGGGCGCGTTCCCCCGACTAGCCAAAGTTATTTATAAATAACTTAACGGAGTAATCAGTGTAGTCAGACAGAGCCGCAAAGAGTTGCGGCTCTCTTTTTTATTCCAAAATCGTCATTAGCAAATAAAAAATTCTGAGATTATTCATTTGGATTTTTGGAGGATATATTCTGTCACCCCTTCAGGGTGAGGATGTTAGGGGGTTACGTTACCGGGGGTTACGCTGCGCTCACCCCCGGCTATTCTCTCATAACCCGTTCCGGGTTAATAAAATGGAGCCCGTTCAGATGCAATAGTCAAAGATGCCGTCTTTGGCATCATGGGCGCCGTAGGTGTGCAGGATGTCGTCCAGGGTGACGTTCCGCATCAGGTCCCGGATGCCTTCATTGAGGTTTTGCCAGATACCGCGGGCCGGGCAGAATTTGCTGCGTTTGCATTTTTCGGGGCACTGGACGCAGTCCACGATGGAGAGGGAGCCTTCCATGATCTCCAGTATCTCCAACAGGGTGATCTCCTTAGGATCTTTGGCCAGGTGGAAGCCGCCGTTCATGCCGCGCACGGAGCGGATCAGGCGTGCCCGGCGCAGATTGATCATCAGACAGCTGATGTATTTTTCGGAAATCTGCTGAGACTGGGCAATATCCCGGATCAGGCGCGGCTTTTCGGGGTCGTGCATGGCCAGATCAATGAGGATCCGCAATCCATAGCGGCCTTTGGTAGAGATTTTCATGAACGTTTCCTGCGTGTCTGTTGTTTCAGACGGCTGTGCCTACTATGGCATTTCGGCTGAAAAAATCAATACTGAATTAAAAGACATTGCGGAAAATGAGGATTATTTGGATTCAGCGCTTGACATTTCAGGGCGGTGATGTATATTTTTCTCGATACACAACTAAAATAGTTGTGATTTTTTAAAAGATAAAGAGCATATATTTATGAGTATCGCGAATAACATTCTGGATAAGATCGGCGGAACACCGCTGGTCAGGATCAATAAGTTGAATCAGGGCGGGGCGGAAGTCGTTGTCAAAGTGGAATCGTTCAATCCGGGCAGTTCGGTGAAGGACAGGATCGCTTTTGCCATGATCGAGGCGGCCGAAAAGGAGGGCAAGCTGAAACCGGGCGCGCTGATCATCGAGCCGACCAGCGGCAACACGGGCGTGGGTCTGGCTTTTGTGGCGGCGGTCAAGGGGTATCATCTGATCCTGACCATGCCCGACACGATGAGCATCGAACGCCGGAAGCTGGCGGCGGCTTATGGCGCGGAGATCGTTCTGACCGAAGGCGCTCAGGGCATGAAGGGCGCGATTGCCAAGGCGCTGGAGCTGCAGCAGCAGAATCCCGGTTCCTTTATTCCGCAGCAGTTCGAGAACCCGGCGAACCCGGCGTATCACAAGGCGCACACGGGTCCGGAGATCTGGACGGATGCCGATGGCAAAGTGGACGCGTTTGTGGCCGGTGTGGGCACAGGCGGCACTCTGACCGGAGTGGGAGAGTATCTGAAAGAGAAGAATCCGGCGGTGAAGATCTACGCGGTGGAACCGGATACCAGTCCGGTGCTGTCCGGCGGCAAACCGGGTCCGCATAAGATCCAGGGCATTGGTGCGGGATTTGTCCCGAAGGTGCTGAACAGCAAGATCATTACGGAAGTGATCACGGTTTCGGCAGAGAATGCCGGCAAGACGGCTCGCGCCGCGGCCGCGCAGGAAGGACTGCTGGTCGGAATCAGCTCCGGCGCCGCGCTGTATGCCGCGCTGGAACTGGCCAAGCGTCCGGAGTTTGCCGGGAAACGGATCGTGGCTCTGCTGCCGGATACAGGCGAGCGGTATCTGTCCACCTGGCTCTTCAGTGAGTAAAAATTGTTCTAAAGAAAGGATATAGAACAATGAAAAAATGGATCCTTGTTTCCGCCGCTGCACTCTGTCTGTTCTCTCTTGCTTTCGCGCAGGAGTCGAAAAGCTGCTGCAAAGCCGAAAAAACATGCTGCGCGGCAGTGATGAAATGCTGTGCCAAGAAAGACTGCTGTCAGCCGTGTCAGTGCACGAAATGCTGTAAAACAAAGTGCTGCGCTGAAGGAAAAAAGTGCTTGAAGAACAAGAAATCAGCACTTTAAAACGAAAACACCGGGCACTGATACTCGCTCATAATTACACGAGACCTGAGATCCAGGATATTGCGGATTTTGTCGGGGACTCGCTGGAGCTTTCCCGGAAAGCGGCAGAGTGTCAGGCACCGGTGATCGTTTTTTGCGGGGTACGCTTTATGGCGGAAACCGCTAAAATATTGTCGCCGAATTCGATCGTACTGCATCCGAATCCTCATGCAGGCTGTCCGATGGCGGATATGGCATCATCGGAAGCGGTCGCGGCGTATAAGAAAAACCACCCGGATACTTTGGTCGTTGCTTATGTGAATACCACAGCGGCGACTAAAACCCAGGTAGATATTTGCTGTACCAGCGGCAACGCGGAAAAATTGATTTCCGGTATCAAAAAGGAACAAAAAATACTGTTTCTGCCGGACGCAAATCTGGGCAGCAATATCAGCAGGAAGCTGAAACGTGAAATGGATTTATGGACCGGGTGGTGTCCCACACACAATAAGATCCTGCCTGAGCATATCATTCAGGCAAAGGCACTCCATCCGCAGGCAGTGGTGCTGGTGCATCCGGAGTGTTTGCCCGCGGTGACGGCACTCGCGGATCACGCGTTTTCAACCGGCGGGATGCTGAAGTTTGTGAGAGAATCAGACTGCCGGGAGTTCATCATCGGAACGGAGTGCGGCATCCTCCACCGGATGCGGAAAGAGAATCCAACGAAACAGTTTTATCCACTGGAGCCTAATGTACTCTGCCCAAACATGAAAAAGATTACGCTGGAAGATGTGCTGTCATCCCTACGTGATCTTGAGCCCCGAATCGAGCTGGATGAGGAGACGCGTCGAAAGGCAAGACTTCCCATTGACCGGATGCTGGAGGTGCTGCCGTGAGGATCGCGGTCGGATTATCCGGCGGAGTGGATTCCTCGGTCGCGGCGGCTCTGCTGGCGGAACAGGGGCATACAGTCGTTGGTGTGACCATGAAGCTCTGGCGAGAAGGGCGTTATAAGGGAGGAGCCAAAGATGCCTGTTTTGGTCCGGGTGAGACAGAAGATATAGCC
>JAFZAR010000235.1 GCA_017557085.1 Verrucomicrobiota bacterium
ACGCGGACAGATGCCTGGCACATGGGTGTGCCCATCCTGGATCCCTTCACCCGCGCGCCGATCACACCGGAGGAGGCCCGCGCCGCCGCTCTGGATAAAGACTCCTACGATCAGAATTATGAATGTGCTTTTGCCGGGGAGAGTGCAGCGCTGCTTCAGCCGGAAATCATCCAGGCAGCCGAGGATGCCGCCGCGGGCTTTATCTGTACCGGAGACTGGCCGCCGGAAACGCTGCGGTTCCTGAGAGAACGCTCCGAACAGGGTGAACCGCTCTTTGCCGGAGTGGACGTGGGCCGCCGTCGTGACCGCACCGTGATCACAGTGGTGCAGTCGGAGCACGGTCTGTGGCAGGTGCGCTCGTTCCTGCGGCTGGAGGCGATGCGGCTGCCTGAACAGCAGAGCCGGCTGGCCGCCTTGCTGAAGATCCCACGGCTGGTTTGTGTTTCCATTGATATGACCGGACTGGGGCTGGGTCTCTATGAGTACACCCAGCAGATATTCGGCCCGAACAAAGTGCGCGGTGTGAATTTCGCTTCCAGTGTCCCGGCCGGTCAGCTGATCATCCCGCGCGGCATCAGTCAGCCAAAACTTTCCGGCACGAATCCCACCGTTCGTGTAACGGAATCCATGGCAATGAATCTGGTGAGGATCTATGAGGAAAAAAAGATCCGGCATCCGCTGGATCCGATCCTGCTGGATGATCTGCAGCTGCCCAGGCGCACGGTCACACCCTCCGGTCAGGTCACCATCTCCGCCGAACGGGACGAGAGCGGCCATGCAGGTCACGCGGATCATTTCTGGAGTCTGGCACTGGCGCTGGATGCCGCCCGTAAAAGTCCGGCACGAAACAAAAGCGGTACCCAGATCATCCAGCCGGCAAGGTATTCCAGAGGGATACTCTTCTGAAAAACAAAAAGGACATCCAAAAAACGGATGCCCTTTTTTAGTATCTTATCCCGGCACTACTTCACAACGGGATAAGTGACTGTCTCCAGCACAACGGGACCCACCAGACCGGAATCCGGCACGGGAGAATCTTTGCTCCAGCCGTTGTGGAGCATCCAGATCTTGCGCTCGTTCTCCGGCAGATTCATATCCCCAATGACACGGTTGGCCCATGTATTGACGATCTCTACTTCGACCGTGTTCTTGCCGACTTTTACAAAATCGGTGATATCCAGGCGATGCGGTGAAGTCCAGACACCACCGGCATAATGACCGTTGATCTTGACCTTGGCCATCATGTGGACTTCGTGCAGATTGATGTAGAGAGTCCCCGCCGGTTTGGCATCCAGATCAAAGGTCGAGCTGTAGCGGATCGTTCCGGAGTAATACTTCAGATCTTTATCCTCGCTCTTGTTTAGATTGATGAGCTTGTCCATCGTAACGGTCTTCTTGAAATCCATGTAGGGATTATCAAAATCCACCGTCCACGGTGCTGTCACATCCAGGAGCTTCTGAGCACGAGGATAATTGGCCTCCACATCCGCTTTGGCAGCGGGATCCGCCTTGCCCTTGAAGACAATGAAGACGCTCTCATATCCGTGCAAACGCAGCGGCACGATCGTTCCATTGACGCTGGTCTCATAACCTGCCAGCGGACGGACTTCGCCCGTGGTCGGATACCAGCATTCCGGACGCATTCCCTTGACACGAAATTCCGGGGAGAAGGTCAGCTCGCGGTTGCTCTGATTGGAAACGAAATAGATCTCCATATCTTTCAAAGTGCGGTGAGTGTACAGAGCCGGAACATCTGCCGGGATACGCATATCCGGAGGACAGCCCGCCACGTTCAGAGCCTCTTCCATGGTGACACCGCTCTTGATCAGCAGACCTTTGCCGATCTGATTATAGGTATTATCACCACCCCACAACTCATCAGACAGATTCCAGACCTCCAAGTCGGCCCGCGGATAATCCTGATAACTGGGCGAACGGCGCGGCGCAGGTCCAAGGACGATACCGCCCTGCTCGATCAGGCTCTTGATCTTCCTGAGCAGTTTCGGACGCATGGTTTCCAGCTGAGGCAGCACGAGTATTTTGTACTGTGTGCCGTGCGGCAGAGTAAAGATACCATCCTTGACCGTGAGAGAATTTTCGATTACGTCCGCGTTGATGTAATCGAACTGGTATCCCTTCGGCAAAGCCGGATTGGTAATGCCTGTCATCTTGGGCGCGTCCTCACCGATGAAGTAAGCCACATCGGCCACATTCAAACCAGACTGAAGGATAAAATTCACACGGCGCAGATACTCATTGAAAACATGGAGCTGAGGATACCAGCTGCTGAAGCGGTTGAACTCACTGCCGAACCAGGCATTGACACCCGGCTGTCTGTCTTCATACGCCTGCTGGATGTAAACGTGCAGCAGCGTGCTGTTGATGCCCTCGGTGAAGAAACGGTCACCGCGCGGCTTCATCACTTCGGGATAACCGGTGAACATCTGCGCGCCGGAGGTAAAGGACTCAGCCCAAATCCGCTTCTTGCCGTAGATATGACCGCAGGACGAGGAAGCGCGGTTCTCGATGTCGCCCAGTGTACCCGTGAACCAATATTCACCGCCGATCTCATCGGACTGGCTTCCGTATAGCAGAAATTCGCTGGGGAAACCCCAGTGGCCGTAATTTTCCAGCCAGGTCTTCAGGCCGTGTTTGTTGCTGATTTCGCGCAGACCGCCTACGTAATCATAGGCCACCTTGTCCGCGATGAGACGGCGCAGATCCCACAGGAAGCGGTCGGATATATCCTGGCTCTGCACCACGACACCATCCAGCGTCGGCAGGAATGGGATCGGGTCGTAGCCGTAGCGTTTTTGGAAATCATTAAAGAGCGTATCTGTGTAATTCTGACCTCCCATTTCATAACTGTCCTCCACCACAAATGTCCAGCACTTGCGGTCTTCCGCGGGAATACGGCGAAGGATCTCACCCATGAAAGCATCGAAGTGCGCCGCCACATGTTTGCGGCTCATTTTGTCCACTTCCAGACCGGTGGCTTCTTTGCTAGCCGGAGAATTTTCGACACCAGTCGGCTTGGCACCAATGCGCACCACTTCCCAATTTCCGGCGGGTGCGTTCCATTCCAGCTTGTCGCCGGAAAGGTATTTGCTGATGTCCAGCACCTGGGCACTGTCCACCACCTGGGAGATGTCATCCGCGGCCGGCTGGACTTTCCATTGATATTCGTGCCAGTACGGAAGTGGTTCCTGGAACATCTTGGCCAGACTTTTCTCAGGATAACGCTCGACCGTGGCCAGTGTGCTCAGCTCGATCTCGGCCAGCCCGACATTGCCGGCATTGTTCACTACCAGACGATAGTCAGCGCTCCGTGTCGGCGGAACAGAAATGACGATCGGCGCCAGCGGTGCAAAACCCACATTCAAAGCGGAATTATAACGATCCAGTTTGAACTCGGACAAGGTCGTATAAGTTCCGTCAGGTTGTTTCACCTGGAAGGAAGCACGGGTATTGACATTGTAATTGTGAGCGTAGATCTTGACCGTCCGAATCACTTCCGGCTGTGACAAGGTCAGATCCATCGTGATATTGCCGTCTTTATCCGCGGCCAGCTTGGTGCCACTGGTCGTATCTCCATCAATCAGCTTCGCACCGTCTTTCAATTCCAGCGCAGTCGTGATCCCTTTCAGCGCAGCTTTATTCTTCGGCAGCACCGGATAAGCCAGCAGTTTCACGTCCTGATAATCGCCTTCGGGCTTGCTGAGGACGATGCTGACAGGTTTGCCGCCGGTCACTTCTGTGCGGTCGAATGTCAGATAGCGCATCGCCTGTTCAGGCTTGACCCACGGGCCACCGGACTGGCTCCAGCCGGGTGAATTGAACATGCCCAGCTGGATGTCCAGCTCGGTCGCTGTCTTCATCGCGGTGTGGAGGATATGCCACCACTCATCACTGCCGAACTTGACCGGGCCATAGACATCATCATCCAAACCAATATTGCCGATGTACGCCAGAGTGATTCCGGCCTCTTTCATCGCGCGTAAGTCATTGACCACACCTTCCGCGGAAATGTGATCGGAGATCCAGTACCAGTAGCAGGCTATACGCACAGAGCTGGGCGGATTTTGAAAATCGCTGACCGTACAGGTTTCATTCTTAGTACATACTTCAGCCTGGCTCACCGGGGCAGAAACCAATGCCAAAACCGCGAGAGCGAAGAGTATGCTTTTGATTTTTTTCTTTTTCATAAATATTTTTATAATCAATGATTCACTACAAAATTGCGAATTTGCAAAGCTGTTCCTTTGGAGCGTTTGTCCGATTTTTTAGACATTTGCATCGTGAGCTGATGTTTGCCGGGAGGCAGTTCGCTTTCCAGCATATAGACCCACGGAATAAAAATATGGGCACTCCAATCGGTGTAAGTATTCAATTTCTTGACGGGCGCGCCATCCACACTGTATTCTATGATGCCCGCTTCAGGACCACAGACACAGAAAATGCCGATGGCCGTTCCCTCAAAATCCAGTGTCAGCTTGGACTCCGGCTCTCGGACTTCCAGCATGGGAACATTCACAAAACCTCTTCGTTTTTCCACCTTGATCTCGGAATCCCAATTTTCCACACAGCTCCATTTATCTCCCAAGACGGCCTGATGGATGTCCAGAAAATCACCATTGAAATAACTGTGCGGATCCATCGGTTTCGCCGGAATGGGATGCGCGGTCATCTTCGTCTGGGCAATACCTTCCTTCCACATCAGATCCATCACACGCGCGATGGCCGCTGTGTAAAATTTATGCCCAAACCAGGAGGGGTGTGTTCCGCCAAATTTCTTCCAGTCAAACTCGCCGGCTTCCATTCGCTCGTACACTTCCTGACACAGATTGATACTGGGGATCTGGTAATAGCTGGCCACACATTCATGATTCAAAATCACATTGGGAATATGGCCCTGACGGCAGACCTCAATGAAAGGATCGTAGATGAAATCCAGCATGATGATGTCCATCTCCGGGTTGCTCAGCAGAGCGTGACGGATCTCCCCTTCCATGCCGCGGATCTGTTCCACAGGCGGGAAAAAGTTCGTATCGTCATTGACGGCAGCTTCCACAAAAAGCAAATCTATCTTGCCGCGGCTCAGCACGTCATGCTGAAGACGGAACGCGCCGGGAGTGCTGCCGGTGGAACCGATGCCGGCTTCCACAAAATCAAACTGCGTCTTGGGGAAACGCTGGCGCAGCATATCCATCACCTGATTATGCCAGCCGCGCATTTCCGTAATGGAACCGCCCAGAAAGGCCACACGTCCTTCCAGAGTCGTATCGAATTTCAGAAACGCGTTACGGAATTTTCCGCGCAGTGTGTAGTACTGTTTGGCCTGATACTGAGGCTGATTGCGGATGATAAAATCCACGATCGGCTCCGGGTTCTCCAAACTGTGCGGATGATGATCCACTCCCGGCTTGACGATGACCTCCACAGAACCGCCCAGCGCTATGAAACGGGAGCGCAAAACCTCCATGTTCTTCTCATAGGGTACTACCTTGTCACTGCCGCCGCACACAGCAAAGATGGGAATCCCCGCCGCCACGATCGGTTTCAAGTTTTCAATGTTGATCGGATTGCCGGGGAAATAGTCCATGCCGTTGTCTTCTATGTTCCATTCCTTGAGAAGATCATTCCAAAGCTGTCCTCCTTCTGTATCGGTTCCCCGGCCAGGCCAAGTGAGGACATCGCACACAGGCGCGTCCAGGTAAAGACAAGCCACGCATTCGGGATACTTGGATGCCCAGTTCAGCGAGCACAAACCGCCGCGGCTGAAACCTTCCATCGTGACTTTTTTGGAAAGTCCCTGCTCGGTGGTCATGTACTGATAAAAGTCATGCCCCAGCTGCATCGCCCGCGGACTGCCGTAAAGATGTGTCAAATCATAATAGGCCACATGGAATCCTTCCGCCAGCAGAGCCTTGTCTACCGAGGGAAAGGCATCAAAAAACGCCGGTCTCCAGATCCAGGGATTTCCCGGAAGGGCTTTTTGCGGAACGACCAAAATGGCATCGCGTCCCTGCACATGGAAGTCGTAGCGCACGCCGTCGTTCCATTCCGATTGTTTCCCCGGAAAATCGCTCTCGATCCCGGCCCATCCTGTTAAACAAAATAACAGGCTCAACATGCTTACTATGATTTTTTTCATCTTTTGTGTTCCTAAAAAAATTTATTCATTCCGCTGATCAAAACGGGAAAGGATTGTCCGT
>JAFZAR010000236.1 GCA_017557085.1 Verrucomicrobiota bacterium
TCAATTCATAAACGGAAGCTGTCACACCTTCAATCTCGGCACCATCCTTGAACCACTGATAAGCAAGAGGTTCTGTTCCGGTCGCTGTCACACTCAGCGTAAAGGAGCTTTCTTCATTGACTGTCACATCCTGCGGTTGTTGTGTGATGGTCGGCGGTTCAACAACTGGAGGAACCACATTATCCGCGCGGGCACGGTAGAGAATAAAATCTTCCGTTATAGGGAAGATCACTCCTCCATCCGGTAAAGTTTCATACTCTACTAATTCCCAATTTATTCCATCTCGACTGCCATCAATGAAATAGACATTGCTACCCTCGACATCAAAAACAAGATAATAGACTCCGTCAATTTCTCTGACTTCACGATAGATCAGCTCCAGATTATCTATCGGTGTCGGCGGAACTACCTTCTTCACTGTGACTAACGCAGCACTGCTTTCCGCTTTTCCAGCAGTATTGCTGACAGTCACCGTATAACTGCCAGAGTCACCAGTCTGCGCCGTTGTCACTTCATAAACGGAAGTTGTCGCCCCTTCGATCGCAGTGCCATCCTTGAACCATTGATAAGCAAGCGGTTCTGTTCCGATCGCAGTTACATTCAGAGTAAAGGAGCTTCCCTCGTCAACCACCACATCGGTGGGCTGCTGGGTAATCACAGGAGGCTCCACCACGGGTGTGATCCCGGTCACTCTGACTGTCGCGATCGAGCTGGTTACACTGCCATAAGGATTAGTGATCGTCACGATATAACGCCCCGCGTCACTAGCCTGAGCCGCTTCCACCTCATAAACAGAATTGGTTGCACCTTCGATCTTTAATCCTTCAAAGATCCACTGATAACTCAACGGAGCCGAACCCGTTGCCGTCACGCTCAAGGTCAGAGGTTCCCCTTCCTTGACTTTGGTGTTCTGCGGCTGGACAACGATCTTCGGCGCTTCCTCATCATAAGAGGCTTCCGCCCAGGCACGGTATAAAACATAATTATAACTGGCCGGAATCTTTACTTTTCCACCCTCAACAGTATAGCTGACATCTGTCCAATCGACCGCGTTGAAAGAACCTTCCACACTGAAAACGGCGGCACCTTCCACATCAAAAAGAAAATAAGCCGCGCCGCTCTCATCTTCTACATACTCCGGATTTCTGAGCCAAATCGCCGAAACAGGGCCGCTGCCTTTCAGGGTCAGTTCTGCCGGACTGCTCATCACACCTCCCAGGCTGTTGAACACATAGACCTGATAAGTTCCTTCATCAGAGGCTTGCGCGTTCTCTATCATCAGCACGTTTTCATTCTCATCCCGAATGATCTTCTCATCATGATACCAGACATAGCTGAGGTGGCTGCCCTCTGCCGTCACGCTGAAAACAGCAGTCTCACCGGCTTTGACCTTCACGCTTTGTGGCTGAACCGTGATGACAGCTTCTTTGATATCAAAGACTTCTGCTTCCCATACCAGATTAGGATAACTGCCGACTTGCTGATCCCAGACATCTTGCACATCCCAGCCCAGTGTTTTGTACGGGATCTTGGTCTTAAGTCTTTCGATCACCGTAGAGGCTCCGTCTTTGTAAGATGCGTCATCCACCGGGTCAACAACTTCCTGATCCAGAACAACCACCATTCCGGAAGAAGCTAAATTGCTGCTCAAAGTCCCTGTATAAACACCGCTGATTCGTCCCGCTTCCGGCCTGGCAGCTTCACTGTAAACATGGATCGCGGGATTGACTGCCACGGAATCTTCGATCGTTCCAAAGCTGATCGTTCCGGTCAGACCGCCGACAAAGCCTCCGCCCGGTCCGGCATAAACGGAACTTTCCATACTGGAGTAAGATCTTGTAATGGAGCTGGTCACACCAAAACCGGCAATACCGCCCGCAAAAACTTTCCCTGTATCATTGCCGGATATATCCGTGATCTGCGCATCCACACGCGCATCCGCCTTGATATTCCCCTGTGTGTAAGAATCTTCCACTGTAGAAACATGAAGATAACCAACCAAACCTCCCACATAAGCGTCACCCGCGGAGCTGGGCGCGGCTGTACTGCCGGACACGATGCTTTTGGCAAGGGAACGCACGACAGAACCCGATTTCAGACAGCCGATCAATCCGCCAGCATAGATATGACCGGAAGTTTTGCCTTCATAAGAGGATGTCGTACAGCTTAATGTACCCAGTGCGTAACACTCGGTCGCTTCCACTTCCTGTCCATACCCCATCAGACCGCCCGCGGAACTGATTTCCGTATAGTTCATGGAAAGCAGACTGGCGCTGACCTGGCAATCCGAACCACAGCGGGTCAGGATGGTATTTTCAGCGTAACCCACTAAACCGCCGATCGTTTTCTGTCCACTCACAACACCTGTGACAGAAACATTCTGGAAGGTGGATCCCCTGTCGGTCCCGGTCAGACCGCCCACATTTGTGGACCCGGTAAAAGTCAGATTCTCCAGACGCAGGTCCTTGATGATCGCGCCTTTGGTATATCCAAACAGACCGATATCAGGCGTTTGAGGACGGTTGATCGTCAAATTCTGAATGACATGTCCCCGGCCGTCCAGACTGCCGCGGAACATTTTGTTGGTTTCAGTCTGAGTACCGATAGGCAGCCAGCCCAAACCTTTATTGTAAAACTCGCCTCCCGCGGTAAAATCCTCCGCGCTGAAAAGGATATCGCTGGACAGGCAGAAATATCTTCCGGAGCCCTTGCTGCCCAGATAATTATTCAAAGCGGCCAGTTGTTCCCTGGTTTTGATCTTCCAGGGATTATCTTTTGTACCGTCACCGCCGGCAAACTCCGCACCAAACACACTCGGCTCCAGGCATACGCCCAAAGTCATCCACAAACACAAGAAAAGAATACGCATCTTCACCACCGAATATTATATAGTGACTTTTACTATTTTGCAAAAAGAAATAGGCTCCTCCGGGAACATTTATCCCGCGAGGAGCCTCCAAATTACTAAATTATTTATTTGCCGTCTCTCAATACTGCTCGGAAGAGCTCCCCATATCCTTTGGTTCCTCCGATGAAACCGGGATCTCCGCGGAAGTCTTCACGATCTCGTTGATCAGTTTTCCAAATTCCTCCAGTCCCGCGGCAGGTATGATAATGGTATCGCTCTTTCCATTCGATTCTTCCGTGATCCGAAGAAAACGCCCTCTCATATTCTCCTTCAGGAGCAGATAAAACGTCTTGTGCTCAATGATGACCCTCTCAGAACGAAGGGGTTGCTCCGAACCGGCATTCCGGCTTTTCCCTTTATGCCACTTACCGCTCTGCTGCCCGGCCTGTTGAGGTCTCGGCTTGCCTTTAAAAAAAATTCCCATCTCTTCCCTCCTGCATCACCTGGTGATGCACTCACAAGTGTTTCTATACTAAGAAAAAATCACCATCTTTGTCAACTCTCTAAAAAGAAAATCCTATTATTTTCTTCTAAAAGACTGGACATTCGTCAGAAATTCCTTTAATTTGGGGGCTAGCTTTATAGCTTATACTCAGGAAAGAATTATGGATATTACATTTAATTGTCCCAAATGTGACCAGGAACTGGTGGTTGACGATTCTTACGCCGGTGAGCAGATCGAGTGTCCGGAATGCTCGTCCCAGATCATCGTCCCTTCCGAAAGCAACATAAGCACCGATGAAAGCACTCCGGAAGCAACTGAAGGTGCTCCTGCTGAAGCGGCTCCCGCAGCTCCTGCCGCCGGTGGTGTGATCAATGCCATGGCCAGCTCCGCAGCTGCCAGAGAGAAAAAGACGTTCACCGTCCCCGTACATGACGGTCCCGTCAAACAGGAAAAACTGATCCAGAAACCGCAGACTCCGCTGAACGCCGCCGCCAAGAAATGGCAGAAAGGTGTCGCGGTCCGCACGATCCGCCGCATTGACTGTATGGAAGTGGGCAAAGATCACTTTGACGAAAAGGTCACTGAATTCATCAACACGGTCGGCTATGAAAGGATCCTCAACATCCAGTCCATCGCCTATACCGTGCAGGATCTGGCCACCAAAGCCCTGATGACCGATTTCGGCGTACTGATCACCTACCGCATCCCGGAGGAATGATCGCCCATTAGAAACTCATTTGCAGAAATATAGATCACACAGAGTTTTCACCCAAGATACTCTGTAGGTATTGTTTATAAAAACGAAAGAAACTCCTCATGTCTCAGGGACAAGAAACATGAGGAATTTTTTTTCTTATTTATTTCAAAATCGAAACTAACCGCTTGCAAATACGATGGGTTGCAACTAGACTTGGTTCCTAGTCTACTTGTAAAAGTACTAGATAAGGGAGAATGACAATGAGATACACAATACTGCTGTTAACCGCAATTTTAGGTTTCACTTCTTGGAATCATGTTCTGGCTCAGGGCAATGACACTGTTATTGCCTACTATGAGGAACGCATCCGAGCTCTTACTTCACGAGTCGAAGATCTGACCCAGTCTCAGGCCGAGCTGGTAAAAGCCATCAATAAGCTCCAGCGCCA
>JAFZAR010000237.1 GCA_017557085.1 Verrucomicrobiota bacterium
TTCCACGATCGGTGAACAGACCCGCGGCATCCCTACCCTGAGTGAGATCGGAAAGATCCACACGAAGATCGAAGATAACGATGCCAAGACACCGAACCTTTGGATGTTCGACATGGAAGGCAAAGGCCGCCAGCTGACTCATTTTGTGGGAGACGCGGTCCGCTGTCCGTGTGTCGCGTTCCAAACGGGTGATATCGCTTTTGAATATGACGTGGATCTCTATCTGCTGCGCAAAGGTGAAACAGAGCCCCAGAAGATCGCCATCCAGGCGGCTGTTGATCCTAAGATGAACAGCAAACGGCTGATGCGCTTTGACAGCAACAATGCCAGAGAACTCTCGGTCACACCGGACGGCGCGACGGTCTTCTTTGGTCTGCGCAGTGAGATCTGGTCCACACCGGCACAGAAACCCGCCAACTCGGCCAACCGCACAGCCAATATCGCCAAGCGCTTGACGGATTGGGTCGGAGAGGATTTTGACTTTATGGTCTCTCCCACGGATCCGAATAAACTCTATTTCACATCCGATCGTGATAAGAACATCCGTCTGTATGAACTGGACCTGGCCAGCAATGAAGTGACCTGTCTGTGGAACAGAACGGAAGACATGCTCAACCCGATCCCCTCACCGGACGGGAAAGCCATAGCGTTCTGGGCCACCGGTTCCGAAGGCGGTCTCTATCGCCTGAACCTGGAAGATAAATCGCTGATCAAGCTGGTGAGTCTGCCGGCTTCTTATATGTACGGCAACGGCGGCGGCAACTTCAGCTGGTCGCCCGACGGCCGCTGGATCGCGTATGTGAACAATATCCCGCGCGGAGCCAGCAATATCTTCATCGTGGGTTCTGAAGGCGGCACCCCGGTCAATGTCACCTGCCTGAACGCGGATCATGAAATGCCCACCTGGTCTCCTGACGGCAAATATCTGTACTTCCGCAGTGACCGCAACGGCAACGGCATCTATCGTCTGCCGCTAAGAGAAAACTTTGTTTATACCGGGGACATGGAGCTCAAGTATCAGCCCATCACCAATAAATTTGAAGTCTCTATTGATTTTGAAAAGATGGACCGCCGCATTGAAAAACATAGCACCGTCTATCCCTCGGAAATGCTGGCATCGCCCACAGGCGATCTGGTGACTATCACAGGCGGTGAACTGACCCTGATCAGTTATGACGGCAAAGCTGTCCGCACCTACACCAGCGGCGGTGGCAAATCCAATCTGCAAATCGCCCCTCTCGCCAAGAAGGCATTCTTCACCGGTCCTAACGGAGAAATCTTTGCGCGTGTTCTGCAAGACAACGGCCCGCTCGAACGCGTGACCTTTATCGCGAACTTTGAACGGGATGTCCACGCGGAACGTCACGCGGCTTTCGCCCAGTTCTGGAGAAACTACAAACGCGGTTTCTATGACGCAAATATGCACAGCCGCGACTGGGATAAGGTGCGCGCCCGCTACGAGCGTCTGCTCCCCACCATTGAAACCAGTGAAGAATTCGGTGTTCTGCTCAACCGCATGGTGGGCGAACTGGAATCCAGCCACTCCGAAGTCGGTGCCGCCAAGGAAGCCACCGCGAGCTCTCCTTCCACACCGAAACTCGGCTTTATCATTGACTACACCTGGAGAGGCCCCGGTCTGCGTATCGCGGAAGTCCCTGCCAATATGCCCGGAGATTTTGAGGCGACACGCCTGAAAGCCGGTGAATATGTCATGCAGATCAACGGCAAAGATGTTCAGGCAGATGAAAATCTCTACCAGATCATCAATAATCAGCCTCAGGATTTCACCTTCCTGGTGAACGATCATCCTTCCACGGAATACGCGAGGACCGTTAAATACACGGTTCCCACCAGCACCTGGCGCAATACTCTCTATGAAAACAGGATCGCTGAAAACGTGGACAAAGTGTCCAAAGCCAGCGACAACCGCCTGGCCTATATCCACATCGCAGCCATGGGCGCTTCCGATCAGATCCGCTTTGAACGCGAAGTCTATGACCGCATCCAGGGTAAAGACGGTCTGATCATTGACGTGCGCGGCAACCGCGGCGGTAATATTTCCGACACGCTCATCAGCTGGATGATGCGCCGTCCGCATGGTTATGTGAAATCACGCGACCAGGAGATCCGCGCGGTACCCGATCGCTCCTGGGATAAACCCATCATCGTCCTGAGTGACCAGCTGGCCTATTCCAATGGTGAGATCTTTACCACGACCGTCCGCGTCAATCATCTGGGACTGGTTGTCGGTATGCCGACACCGGGATATGTCATCTGGACCTACAGCATGGGCTTAGTGGATGGAACATCCGCGCGCATGCCGCTTTCCGGCGCGTGGCGTCTGGATGGATCACCGACCGAAGATCTGGGTGAAGATCCTGACATCCGTGTAGAACGCACGGCCGAAGATTATCGTCTGGGCAGAGATCCTCAGCTGGATCGTGCTATTGAAGAGATCCTCAAACAAATCGAGGTCAACAACAATAAGATCCGCCATGCCGGTCTGTAAAAGCAAATTGGACAAGCTCTGGCAAGTCTCGCTGGAGATTCCTCTGGAATCAGAGGATGCCGTGATCGAGCTTTTTATACGGCTCTTCGGAAACGATGTTTGCCCCTCGGCATGGCAGCTGCATGAAAGTACCCGGACGAGAGTTTCCTTTTACACAGCGAAACTGCGCAAAACACCTGCGGCGATCAAAGCGTTGATCAAAGGCGAACTGAAAAAACTGGCTGCGCTGGGACTGGATGTCTCGGCTCCGCGGATCAGTGTCCGGCAAATCAAAAAGGAAGACTGGGCTGAATCCTGGAAACGCCATTTCAAGGTCCTGACCTTTGACAAAAAGCTGATGATCGCTCCCAGCTGGAGCAAGCGAAAAGCCTCCAAAGGCATGGTTCGTCTGGTGCTGGATCCCGGCTTGAGTTTCGGCACGGGACATCATCCCACGACCAGCTATTGTTTATCCCAAATCGTGAAATACATGCCGGCCGAAGGAGAAAAACGCTCCATGCTGGATATTGGATGCGGCACGGGGATCCTCTCCATAGCGGCGGCACGCCTGGGTTACAAGCCTGTGTTCGGCTTCGATAACGATGCGGAAGCGGTGGAAAACTCCATTAAAAACGCGACAACGAATCAGGCCGAAAAACTGGTTGATTTCAAAGCAATGGGAGTTGAAAAAATGAATACCCGCAAAAAGGATCTGTGGGATATCGTTTGCGCCAATCTGGAAGCACCCCTGCTGATGCAGGTAGCCGAACGGATCGCCGCGAAGGTTGCACCCAAAGGCAAATTGGTCGTAGCGGGCATCCTCACCCAACAGTTCAAAGCTGTCAGCGAAACCTATAAAAAATACGGCTTCAAAGTCACAGACTCCTGGACTGGCGGTGAGTGGACTTCCGGCACATTGGAAAGAGCTTAACAACGTATGGATCCGATTCTGGAATTTTTCAAACGTGACCGTTTCGCAGAAATGATCGGCGTTGAACTATTGGAAGCCCGTCCCGGTTACGCGAAAGGTAAAGTCGATATCCGTCCTGAGCATCTGAACGGCTTCCGGGCGGTACAGGGTGGTGTTATTTTCACATTGGCGGATTTTGTTATGGCCGGAGCCAGCAACGCGGACGGCCGTCTTGCCGTCGCGATCAATGCCTCCATCAACTATATCAAGAGCGGCTACGGAAAAGTCCTCTACGCTGAAGCGAAAGAAACTTCATCGAACCCCAAACTGGCTTCTTATGAAGTTCTGGTCACAAACGACCAAGGAGAAACGATCGCGACCATGCAAGGACTTGCTTATCGCAAAAAAGATACCCTGACGGAAATCGTTGAGAAAATGCCTGATTAAAAAAACGATCATGCTATAAAAAAACTCCATCGAGATGTTGTCCCGGTGGAGTTTTTCATTATAGCGTTTCAGCTATTTTCTCGTTTTCTCGCGGATGTCTATCAATTCTTTCATTACTGAATAGAGATTGCCGTTCCAATCCGGAGTTCCAAACGCGTCATGAAGCGTCTTGTACAGCGCATAAAGCTTCTTATACACCGCGTGAGCCTTTGCGTTCGGTTTAAAGACCTTGGCCTTCACACCGGTCATGGCTTTCTGCGCCGAGGCAAAAGAATCATATCCGCCTGCGGCTTTGCCCGCGACAACAGCGCCCGCGATAGCCGCGCCCAAAGCGCATGTTTGCGCCGAGCGGCTCACCTTCATGGGCCGTCCCGTCACATCCGCGTAGATCTGCATCGTCAACGCGCTTTTCTCGGATATACCGCCGCAGTTGATGACCTGTTTGATCTTTACGCCGTATTCCTCAAAACGATTGATGATCGTCAGCGCACCGTAAGCGGTCGCTTCGACTAACGCACGATAGATTTCAGCAGGGCTTGTGTATAAAGTTTGCCCCAGAAGCAGACCCGTCAAACGCTGATCGACCAGCACTGTTCTGTTGCCGTTGTTCCAATCGAGCGCGATCAAACCGGACTCACCCGGTTTCAGCTTGGATGCTGCTTCGTCCATCTTCTTGTGATCCAGCAGTCCCTTCGCGGGCTGGATATAATCCACGAACCAGTTGAAAATATCCCCCACGGCGGATTGACCGGCCTCCAAACCGTAATATCCCGGCAGCACACTGCCGTTGACCACACCGCAAAGCCCCGGAATATCTTTCAGCGGCTTCTTATTGGACACGATTGTAATATCGCAGGTACTCGTACCAATGATCTTGACCAGTGTACCTTCGGAAATACCGCATCCGATTGCCCCTAAATGCGCATCAAAAGCACCCACAGCCACCGGGATCCCTTCCGGAAGTCCCGTTTTCTTGGCCCATTCTTTGCATAAACAGCCGGCCTTCGTATCCACGGAATGCGTCTTTGAGCACAAATGAGAGCGCAAAGCCGCCAGCTTGGGACTTAGTTTGCCCAGGAATTTCTCATCCGGATAACCGCCCCAGGTTTCATTATACATCGCCTTGTGACCGGCAGCGCACACGCCCACAGTCAAACGATCCGGATGTTGTGTTCCGGTCAAAACAGCGGGTATCCAGTCCGCGATCTCGACCCATAAATAGGCTGCGTCAAAAACCTTTGGCGCGACACGCAGACAATGCAGGATCTTGCTGAAAAACCATTCACTGGAATAAGTACCGCCGCATTTTGCCAGATACTGGGGACGCATCTTTTTGGCCAAACGGCTGATTTCTTCCGCCTCGGCCACACCGGTATGATCTTTCCAAAGCCATGCCATCGCGTCAGGATTGTTGGCAAAACATTTCTGATCGGTAAGCGCATTGCCGTTCGCGTCCACCGGCATCGGAGTGCTGCCCGTAGTATCCACGCCTAAACCAATGACCTGATCGGCGGAAAAAGCCTTTATTTTCTTCTGGGCTTCGGCGAGCACCTTCTTAATCGTCACTGCCGCGCCTTTTAAATAATCCGCGGGATGCTGACGTGCCAGATTCGGATCTCTTCCCAAAACCACACCTTTAACACCGTGTTCGTATGGATAAACGGATTCCGCTATCTCTTTGCCGTTGCGTACATCCACCAGCAGAGCGCGAACGGAATTGGTTCCGTAATCCAATCCTATTGTGTATTTATTACTATTTTTCATCTTGTTTCAAAACCGCGTTTTCGTTTTCCGGTTGGCCTTTATATCTCAAAGCCAAAACTGTGATATCATCAGACTGCGGTTCATTCCCCGCGTGCTGATGGACAGAAGCGCAGATATCCGATGTGATCTCAGACACAGACTTCTCTTCTTCGCCTCTGGTAAAATTCAAAAGACGGTCCTCACCGTAAAGCTCCTTCTTTTCATTCATCGCCTCATTGACACCGTCCGTATAAACAATGAGCGTATCTCCCGGTTCCAGTTGGACCTGACTGTTCGTATAAACAGGATATTTGACCACACCCAGAACAATCCCCTTGGGCAACTCCAGCCAGCGTGGCTCCTTCCCTTTGCTGAGCCAAACTGGCGGCAGATGACCGGCATTGGAATACTCCAGAATGCCCGTATCCGTATCCAGTATTCCACAGAAAACCGTCACAAACATCGTCTTCTCATTTTGCAGCGACAACTCATGCCCCACACGTTTGAGAATATCGGCAGACGAAACCTTCTGCCTCTGCATGCTCTTCATCAATGTCAGGGTCACCGCCATGAACAATGCCGCAGGAACTCCTTTACCGGAAACATCGCCCACCGTGAAAAAGACCCGGTGCGAATCCATCTTGAAGAAACTGTACAGATCGCCTCCCACTTCCTTGGCCGGCTCCAGAATAGCATGGATATCTATATTATCGAACCCCGGTATCACAAAGTCAGACGTCAGAAAACTCTTCTGGATGCTGGTTGCGATCTTGAGCTCGCTGGTGATTCGTTCCTTGGCAGCCAGTGTTTCTCCCAAACTCGTGATATAAGATTTCAAATTGACCCTCATATCCTCGATTGCGTCACTCAGGAAACCAATCTCATTCCGCCGTGTTTTCTTCTGAATAGGTTTATCCAGATTCCCTTTCGCAATCACCATCGTCTCATCAGCCAAACTGGAGATCGGCCGTGTAAAGTTGTATGAGATCCACAACACAGCCAGCAAAAGAAGAATATTCCCCACGATAAACACATGGAACCCCACCTTCCGCATCAGATCCAGATCCTTCAGCATATCCTTCTCCGAAACAATAAAAAGAACAGACCATCCGCTTTTTTCGATCATCGTCCGGTAAAGCCAGACAGGCTGACCGGACAACTTTACATTATCCACAAACCCGACAACACCTGAGTCGATGATCTCCTGAATCTTTCTAAGATCCTCTTTATCTGTTAGATCCGTAACAATTGAATCATCCAATAGCTTCTTTCCATCCGGTGTGATCAAAACCTGGCCCGTGTCCGTCACCAAAGCAGCGAACCCCTCTTGCAAAGCACTTAAATGAGTAATAATAGATTGGAACGCCTCCAGTCCCATATCCGCCGTAACAACACCGGCAAAACTATTATCTTCATTAAAAAACGGGATCGTATAAGTACACATCAACGTATTGCCGCCACCCTCATCAAAATACGGCTCAGACCACACCGGCACCAGCTTTTCTGCCGCCTCTGTGTACCATGGTTGAGAAAAATACGCATAATCAGGCGAATTTAAATTCGTTTCCACCAGCAGAGGTGTATTGGACAGCGAAAAATCTTTTCCCTTCTCCGCGGCAGATTGAGTATTCTGCCAATAAGAATAAAAAGACATATTCGTTCCATGATAAGTGCCCGGCTCGAAAGAGACCGAAGAACCATAAAAAAGATTGGGATCCAGCATCAACAAATTTCGGATATCCCAATAGATCTCTTCCGAATTTCTATCGCAATGTTCCACAGCACAGTGTTCCACAGATCTCTTTAAAGATTCTGCTGAATTCTCAAACACCGTCAAAATAGCACTAATTTGATTGGCCGTACTCTCATTCAGCACATGAACCAGATTGGAAACAGAATTTTTGGCGATCTTCTGTATCTGTCGTCCCTGGTAGCTGAAAATACCGGTAACGATCACAGTCATACATAAGAAAACAGTCAACCCCAACCGAAAAGCCAAACTGTTGTAGAACTTTATCTTTTTAAATAACATAGTGCTTCAAACACGGATGATGTCGGACATACCCTGGCATATCATCCTCAACCGCTTCATTATGAAGCAAAATCAGCAGAACATCAAGCATCCATTTTCATCCTATCGGAATAGCGCATTGCCTCAAAAAAAAGCGCACCGAAAGGAGAGATGGGAGGAAGAAGAAAAAGCTGGTTGCCTCAAAAAGATCGTACTAAAAACCATGTATGTGTTTGCATATGAGTGCAAAAGCTAGAAATGAATATATTCAGTTGAAGAAGAAACGTTATCGTCTTCTTTCCGGGAAAAAACCTAAAAGCCAGATACTTAATGAAGCTCAGGAGACAACGGGCTATTCCCGTAAGCATTTGATTCGGATGTTCTCTTCTTCTCGAAGAGTTTCCTCTGGCTCTCAGTCTGGTCGTCCCAGGAAACTTTCTGAGTCTGAAATCATCATCGTAAAGGATATCTGGCTGGCCAGTGAACAGCCCTGTGGAAAGAGGTTGAAGCCTCTTTTAGCCGAATGGCTTCCTTTCTATCCAAAGTGTCTTCCGGCACAGTCTCGGAACATCCTCAGCTGCAGCGCGGCCACTCTGGATCGGATCCTGGCTCCCTTCAAAGTTCAATCCTCTAAAGCCCGTAAACTCTCCACTGCGCAGCGTTCCATCCAAGCCCAGATTCCCATCCGACGGGGACCTTGGGAAGTTTCCGAATGCGGGTGGCTCGAAGCTGATACCGTGGCTCATTGTGGAGGATCTCTACGAGGAAGTTTCCTTTGGACATTGACCTTAACGGATATCCACAGCGGGTGGAGTGAACTGGGAGCAACCTGGAATAAAGGGCAGGAATCTGTAACGCAAGCTTTTCAGCTCATTTTCAATAGGTTACCTTTCTCTATCAAAGGTATAGATACAGACAACGGCTCTGAGTTTCTCAATCATCATCTCCAACGTTATTGGAAACATCACCCGGATCAACCCCAGATCACTCGTTCCCGTCCCAATCATAAAAATGACAACGCTCATGTGGAAGAAAGAAATCGGAAACTGGTCAGAGAA
>JAFZAR010000238.1 GCA_017557085.1 Verrucomicrobiota bacterium
ATGAACCAATGTAGTCCCTGTCGATTTCATCAAGTCCATTGATAAAACTGGTCAGCATGGAATTAGCCTGTTCATTTGCGCCAACAAATTTTCTTACGGAGTCCACAATATTTATTTTTTCCATCAAGCTGAGATCCGGGCGTTTAAGAGCTTCATAAGCTTCCGGGATACCTTCTTCGCCCAGACATTCCATTTTCAGACAAAGGATATCTACAGCAAGTTTTCCGTCTTCATCAACAGGAGTCAGGGTTTGCACCAGTTCCTTGAAATCCTTTTCACTGATCTTCTTAATGTAAGAGAGCAGTGAGTTTTGCTCCTCGTGGCTCAGGACGGGGAAACGCGCTTTGTAAACACTTAGAACAGGCTGCGCAAAAGATCCTTTGTCCGCGTCCAAAAGGAGATTGCCGGCACTGATGATCTCTTTGAGATTGGTTGAACTCTGCATAGACTGGTAAAGAAGTCCCAAAGCCGCAGGTGTTTTGATACTTCCCAAGGTATAGATCAATCCCAAACGGGAAGTTTCCGGAACAGGGTCTATATTATAGACTGTTCCTCTGAACCGATACAAAAAGGGCTTTTTAACTTGAGGTTTCTGAACACGGACACGTTCTACATTTCCTTCTGAATCAGTACGATTATACTCAACAATACTGGGATGAACTGGATGAAAATATGTGGCATCTCCTACAGGATCATTATTTCTGTAAAGGATAAAATTATCTCCGCTGGTCAAATAATCACGGATAGCATCCAGAGACTTGTCTCCTTGATTTTGAAGCCCTTGAAAGATAAAGAATGCCTCTTCCACCTGGTCATGGCATTTTGTTTTGGAGATCTCATTGGTAAGGGGCTTAATACCGCGGATCTTGCTCAATGGGTCAACAGTGTCGCCAAACAGTTCTATCCAGTCTTTCATTTCCCGGAAACGGGCAATCAGGGCTTTAGGTTCCAGTTCCGGTGAATCTTGTTCCGGGACATTTGTTTTCAACTCGTCCATCCGTATCTTGAGAGCTTCCAGTTCAGCCAGTATTTCTGCTTTTTCCTGATTCCACTGTGCTTCCTGTTGAGCAAGCGTTTTCTCATTAGAAGAACGGATGTGCGCGATGAGTGCCACGGTCAAACCGAATGTGATAATACACAGAATAATAAAGATATAAAATTTTTTCATGCTCTAATACCGTGTTTGATGTTATTTTTTAATAATCTCTTCCATAAGAGCTTTTTGTTCATCCCTGATTTGCTTATGGATGTTGTTCCTAATTTCTCTAAAGGATGGCTCTGCGATCCATTTTCCTTTATCTGGATCCGGGTTCGCGGTATGCCTTAAATTGGAACGAACGATTTCTACCGCCTGCATTATTTGCGGATCATTTCCAAATTGAGCAGCCACCGTATCCAAAAAAAGCAAACGGTCATTAGCTTTTTGGATCATCTCAAGGTCAACAACATTGGAATCAATTTCATCTTTATTGATAGCACGATTCCAATCCATGCCTTGTGCTTTAAGACGAAAACCTTTCTCCAGAGATAATCCAAAGATGAGATCATAACGAGATAAAGTTATCGTATCGTTTTTTAATGCCATGAGCAGAATGTCGGAGGCCTGTGGTTGTGTGATATGTTTTGTGGCGATATCGGCTAAGATAGAATCTCTACCGAAATACTTATTACCTTTTCGATTTTCCAGTTGCTTTTCCAGTTGCCAGAGAGCGGCCTCGTGACAGTACGGGATGATATCCTCCTTCAAGAGGTTATAAGACATCGAAAATAAATAGCTGTCGATTCCATTATTTTTGCGCCAGGCTTTTTGTTCCATCAGTTCTACAGCAAATTCTTTATCCTGAAGAAGCTGGAGAAGAATGGAGCGCATTGATGCTATTTCAGTCGCGTTGGCAGTCGTATCCTTTTGCTCCTCGACCAGACGGTCATGCATGGCGCGGGCCGCCTGGATGCAGTAGGGACGATAGCCGTCGGAAACACTCAGGAGCGCTTCACAGAGATTGCGCATCTCTTTGGAATCCTGAGCCGCCGGAAGAAGCTGGCTGAGCAGGTCGGCTGCCGGACGGTTCTTCATGGATATCAGGAGATTGATGACCTCCTGACGCAAAGTGCGTGGAGAATAAAGTCTTTTGATGTTCAGGTCAAAATTATGGTCGCTGATGAGGAGATTCTTAATAGCCGGAAGGGCGTTGGTCCCATTGATCAGAAATCCTTCCAGGCAATAGAAAGCAAGCTTATTGCGCTCATACTCGCTGACGGAGTTATCCATTTTGTACAGTTGGGCGGCTAAACGGTCGGGATCCAGCG
>JAFZAR010000239.1 GCA_017557085.1 Verrucomicrobiota bacterium
AGATGACTCCGCTTTACAATGGGGCATCCCGGCAATATGGGAAAGAGGCATTCCCAGTCAAGCTGTCAGAGATATCGTTCCCGGAGCAAACTCTGGAAAATACTGTTATGGGATCAACATGAACGGAAATCAAAGCGAAATTTCCATCGCCGCACTTTTCAGTCCTGCCGTTTATATTCCAGAAAACTCTACAGCATTACTTGAGTTTGCAACCGCTTATGACATGATCGCACAAGATGATTATGTGATCCTTAATGCGGGAGAAGTATCCATCACCACAGATAACGGGGCAACATGGACAACTCTGCTTTCTATTTCTGATGATTCCACTTACGGACAATGGGAAGAAATAAGCATAGATCTTAGCAAATGGGCAGGGAAAACTATCAGAATCCAATGGTATTATAACTTTTTGACCCTATGGTCTGATCAAAAGCCGGGCTGGTATATTGATGATGTTTCGATTACCTCTAAGCATCTAGAAACCGGTATGCTCAGAATCGGAACACAACTGTCTGCCGGTAATTGGATACTCACCTCTTCAGGTTCATCGCTTAATAATATCACAGGCGGCGGCTTTATGTGGACTACCAACGCTCCCACAGGACATGAATATACCGTGACCTATGGAGATATTCCTTGGTATATCACACCCGTATCGGAGACTAAATCACTTCATCCAGGGCAAAAAAGCGTTTCATTCGAAGGGATATACACCATGATCGATGATAATAAGAATAATATCCCGGATGAATGGGAAAGATACTTTTTCCAGGATCTTCTCGACACAAAAAAATTAGCAGAAGATTCTGATGGAGATGGACTTTGCAATTATGATGAATTTTTTGCTGGAACAGATCCATTGAATACACTTTCAAATTTAAGCTTATCCATTGATCAACAAGAATCTGGAGAAATTGCACTCACATGGTTAGGCGTAAAAGGCAAAACTTATCAACTTCAATATAGCAGTAATGCCATGGATTATATTCCCATAAATGACTCTATTAGAGCAGAAAAAGAAGGAGAATTAACAATTTATATTTCTCCGGTGAACACAGAGCTCCAGACTGCCTCTTTTTATCGTCTGGAATGCACACCTTAATCATTTTTTAAAGAAAAAGCAAAAATCCACTTGACTCTATTCACAGTACAAGAAAAACTTATTGGGTAACGAATGATTTTCGTATATGAACAGAAGAGAATTTATCAAAAATACAGTATTGGCAACCGCGGCAATTTCTGCCATTCCTTATATCAAGGCGGACTCTCCCGGTAAAAAATATAAAACCGCGCTTGTCGGCTGCGGATGGTGGGGAAATAATATCCTTGGAGAAGCCATTGCCAGCGGAGAATGTAAAATCGTAGCGCTTTGTGATGTAGATCAGAGGTTTCTTACATCTACTGAAGCGCGCGTTAAAGACCTTACTGGGGATACTCCTAAAACATACGGAGATTATCGTGAACTTTTAGAAAAAGAAAAACCCGAAATCGTTATCATTGCGACTCCTGATCATTGGCATCCCTTGATTTTCATTGATGCCGTCAAACACGGAGCACACGTTTATGTGGAGAAACCAATTTCCCACACAGTACTGGAAGGAGCAGCAATGGTCAAAGCAGCAAGAGCTGCTGACCGTGTCGCTGTTGCAGGAACACATCGCCGTGTTTCTCCTCATAATATCAGTGCTCGTGAGTTCATTCGTTCCGGCAAACTGGGAAAAATTGGTTTAGTCAAAGCATTTGTCAACTATGCCGGTGGACCTGAAAAACCTCTTAAAAACATAGAACCTCCCAAAGAACTCGACTGGGATATGTGGTGCGGTCCAGCTCCATTACGTCCTTATGCCGGCGACATTAAAAATCCTTGGGGCGGAGGACCTCATCCTCGCGGATTCCGCTCTTACCTAGATTTTGCCAATGGCCAACTCGGTGACTGGGGTGTTCATTGGATTGACCAAATTCAATGGATCCTTGATCTCACACAACCTAAACGAATCTTCTCTATGGGAGGTCGCCCGGTTCGCGGTCCAGTTATTTTAACGGATACAGAACAGACGACAGATGTTCCCGATCATCAAATCGTTACATGGGAATATGAAAATGGAACACAAGTCTACTGGGAACATCGTTTATTTGCTGGCAACAACCAGGAAAAAAGTGAAAATGTGGGCTGCTATTTCTATGGTACGGAAGGTGTTTTACATCTCGGATGGCTTAATGGATGGACATTCTATCCTGCATGGAGAGGAGATGTCATAAAACAGGGCTCCCAACTCCATCAGCCGGATGATCAGAATATCAAAGAAAACTGGGCTAATTTCCTGGAATGCATCAAAACAGGTAAACGACCTGAAAGTGATATTGAGGCAATCTACAACGCGACTGCCTCTTGTCTGCTGGGAATGCTTTCATTGAAACTAGGCCGTGCTGTCAACTGGGACGAGTCAAAATGTGCTTTCATCAATGATCCCGAAGCGGATGCTCTCCTTAAGAGGAAATATCGCGGATCCTGGGAATATCCAACCATCTAGAAGAACTTGATATAAAAAGTCAAAAGAGGGACAGGAAACTGTTCCTCTTTTTTTACAATGCTCACATCTATCGCTGATTGCTTAACCAATGCATTACCAGATGATTGACTTCTTTAGCACAAATAATACTGTCGGCTTCTGTATAACAGCGAAATTCAGGGGCATTACCAGAGGGACGCAAATGTATGATAAGATTTGAATCAAATATCATGCGTACTCCATCTGTATAATCTATAGAGACAAGATTGCCAACAGAATTTCCAAATGAAAGACTTACTTGATTCTGAAGTTCTTCTTCGGATAAATGCTCTGAGAATAAGCTTAAAATCTTCTTTGAAGATTCCTGTGGAAAATTCTGAAGTCTATCACTGTATGTATAACGCTGTGGAAGTTTTGCAACTAATTGCGATAAACTTATCCCATGTTGTTTAGATAATATCGTAATCCCAAGCAAATAGATAAGCGCATCTCGTGTGGGCAACGCTGCTAACTCCTGTCCATCTTTCAAAACAGGGGTTTGAAGGAGGAAACCGCCATTTGCTTCATATCCAACAACACGACAGGAAGGATCTTGATTTTCAGCGGCAATCATTTCTGAAATCACATAAGGAGAACCGATTCGAGTTCTTCGGACTTTTCTAAACAAACCACATTTCTCCGCGGCCGTATTGCAGCTAACAGGAATACACAATTCCTGTGCCCCTAAAAAAATAGAGCAAAGGATACCACCAACATCCCCCCTTAACCATTCACCATTTTCATCAGCCAGGAGAGGACGATCACTATCACCGTCTGTAGAAAAAATAGCATCCAACTGGTATTCCTTAGCCCACTTTCTGCCTAGTTCTATATCTTCATCACGAATAGCTTCCGTATCAACAGGGATGAAAGTATCTGAACGGCCTAGTACTCTAACTTCAGCACCTAATGACTGAGCTATTTCCGTTACCAGATCTCGTCCCACCGCGGAATGCTGATACACTCCTATTCTCAATCCACGCAAAACATCAAACGAAAAGAAATTCAAGTAACGAGCTTTATATTCGTCTGCTGCGGTTTTATCAACAGGTCTTTCAATTTGATATTGCGCGAATAAACTTCCGGTTTCATCAAAAAGATTCTCATCTATCTCTACAATTTGCGAACGAATACCAGCTTCATCCTCCTTTAATATTTCACCCGCACACTTATTGAATTTTATTCCATTACGATCTGCCGGAATATGACTTCCCGTAACCATGATAGCCGGAATAGAATGTGTTATCCCATACAATGCAACCGCCGGTGATGGTATAAATCCACAATTCACAGGGCAATATCCTTTTCTTTGAATAGCCAGCATGAGCGCATTCATGATTCGTGGTGTGCTTGGACGTAAATCTCCGGCTACCGCAATCAAACTATTCTTTCCTGGCCTTATCTCCCCTTTACATTCTAAATACTGAATAAATCCAACAGTATAAGCAAAGCAAACACGATCTGTCATATCGGCTACCAAGCCGCGAGCACCACTCGTTCCAAATTTTACTTTGGATTCTGACATCAAATCTTGAATAGAAACAGTCATTTTTATGTTATTTTTTCTTGTAACGAAATACAGCCAATGCCACCAATATCAGTTCTATCAAAACAAAAGCTCCGACAAATGCCTCACCTCCAACACCAAAACCGTAACTATGCTTACCAGTACCAAGTAAATAGTTTACTCCATAGCCGGCCATAATGATCCCTTGAAAAGCGAGCACACTCGCTGCATTCAGTCCAAAACTGCCAATCCATTTCGTATAGCGGGCATGTAAAACCCCTAAATAAAGTAGTAATGCTATCAATGCCCATGTTTCCTTGGGGTCCCATCCCCAGAAACGTCCCCACGCTTTTTCAGCCCAAAGTCCTCCCAGCAGAGTTCCCGCGGCTAAAAACAAAACTCCTATTTGCATTGTGCGATAATTGAATTTTGTCAATCTATCTATTGATTGCAAATCATTTGGATAAAACAAATAGCGAGCCATCGCGACATGGCCTATCCCCATAGCCTGCAGAAAAGCGGCATATCCGATGGTGATCGTTATCACATGCACCGTCAACCACCAATTCGATTGTAAAACAGGAACTAAAGGCTGGATAGTCGGATCAAAAACAGCAGGCAGATTATCAGCTAAAATCAATGTGATCGCTGCCACTATCGACGAAGCTAATGCAAAAACCTTCTGGCGATAAATCAACTCATAAATAAGAGCTATGAATGAAGCCCCAAATGCCATAAAAACCAGCACTTCATACATGTTTGTTACAGGAGCACGTCCTGAAATAAGGGATCGCAAAGTAAAACCAGCTACCTGAAATAAGATCGCTACAACAAACAATCCCATTGCCATACCATAAATTCCGAACTTCTTACCTTCTTTTCTAGAGAGAAGAAGCAAAATAAAACTTAAAAGAAAAAGGATCCATGCGACACGAAATGGATGTAAGTGTGTATATAAAAGTTCTAGTTTGATTTTTGAAAGTTCTAACCTGTTTTTTGAAGTTGGATACTGGCCAACTAACAATTGCTGCAACTCCAAATGAAATTTCCCAACACAGTTTAAAAACAAATCATTATTTTCCGTCTGATACGCATCTCTTAGATTAGCGTATATATTCTCCAAGTTCTTGCCTTTTTCTCCATAGATTTCAGCGCATTCATCAACCGTTATCCAACGGTCTTGCCCTTCTACCGGGACCCAGCAAAAAGCTTCAGGTGTCATTAAAAACTCCAACTGTCTTAACTGTCTAGATAATGTTTTTCCTTCTGCTGCCAGCTTCTTATCATAATTCGGCTGAGTTTCATTGATACTTAAAAGTTCTGTTAATTTTCTGGAAACATCGGAATTAGAACGAATTTGACGATGACTGAAAAATTTCTTATCGACAGATAGTCCTAATCTCTCTTTCAGCGGAATATAAGATACTTTTATAATTTCCTCATTCAACCAGTTATTCGTCCCCAAGGCAAAATCGCTCATTACTTCCAATGCCGTCCATTTATGATGTTCTGAATCATACCATTTGGAACGGCCTGTTAATTTCACCAAATTCTCACGGGCATAAGTATCAAATGGCTTTTTCCGGCCCCCGTCTTGAATGATCAAGTCATTCATTGATTTTACGGAGACATTTTTCTTAACGACAGCCTGACCTTCTCTCGCGAAAAAGAGAAAAAACAGTAAAAGAAAAAAATAACTAACTTTCTTCATTTCTTATATCTGAGTTGATAATGATCTTCTTCCGCTCTGAGGGATTCCAAAAATACATCAATGTAATCCCAAGTATCATCAAAATCGATCCCAGCCATTTCAACCAAGAACCCGGATCAGCTAAGAGCTGTAAAGTGGATTGTCTTCCTTGCATTCCAATGGAATACCCTGACTGCGAGATTCGATATCCTTGATAACTCATCGGATGATTCATCCAAATTTTTCGCTCTAATGCCTCTCCTGTTTTTTCGTTTGTCACACGGATCAAACTCTCATAAGAAGCCGGCATATCCGTTCCTTCAAATGTTGGCATATCAAATTTGAGCAAACGAATACTAAATCCTAACGAAACCTTTTCGTCAGTGTAAAGGAAAGTCACAGGTACTTTTGAATCAGTGTTGGCAGCAGTAATGATTTCAAAAGGCCGATTCCATTGGACAAAAACATTTGTGCTATAACCACTCCCTGACAATTTTAATTCCAAAGCAGGTCGAGAAAATCCCATAGACTCATCTATTGGAACAGGTACGATCTGATTCTTGCTTTCCGCACTTTGAACATAGCGTACAACACTCAAACCAGGATTCATTTTCCATCCTTCCAAGGGAATGATCTGATTCAAACTCAGTACTCCAACTTGTCGAACTTCTCCTGGTTTACGTGAAACATAATGGAGTTGTTCTCCCGGTCCGGCAATTAAATACACTACACTCAATTCCGCAAAAATGCCGACATCCATATCTAAACGATCAAAATCATAAGATACCTCGAATGAATTTGCATCAGCACCTTCAAGACGATTCATTCCTAAATCCGGATAATCCGCAAAAACAAACCCAACAGCTTTACAAGGTGAATCTGATTCTCCCTTCCAAGTTATTTCATAATAAACAACAGGATTGTTAGGATCCTGGGACACAGTGATTGGTTTCCCAGATTCTGTATCCATCCGAAAATCAGGGAAGTATTCTTTTAATTCTACGGAAATCTTATCGTCCGCAAGTTTAACAACTTTTCCTAAATTCTCTTGAACCGGCAAATCAAACTGATTTCCTTTCAAAACAAAACTGAAAATCCCCATTTCCTCTCCATTTTGATTGCTAGGATCAAGAAACTTTTTTAATTTTTCTTCGGAATCAGCCTTAAAAATCCGAATCAAAAGCGGGCCTATCTGCATGATCTGACGTTCAGGATCTCCACTCAATAACCACTCTTTAATGACATTTTCTTCACCATCAAGCTGAGGGTTCAAGCTGACAAGCAACGCTGGATTAAAGTTACCATATCCCTCATTCACGATCAAACGTTCTTCAGTATTGACATACCTCTTAACAAGAGATATTTGAAGAGAATCTGCATCAATCAATTTACTCGTTTGGATAGGAACTGGATGATCGATCGCATTGAGTTTTCTTACATTTAAAGGAACTCTAAGAGAAAGTTTATCTTCAGGCCGTTCTATTTGTAAAATTTCATTTCCAGTTGTCAGACTATCTACAGAATTTCCATTTTCAATCAGTGTAATATAACCTTCTCTTCCGCCTAACAACCCGACAACCGCACCCAAAAGAATGAATAATATTCCGGAATGGGTTAAAACGAAACCATACTGTGAACGTTTCCATGGGAACCGAACCAGGGTTGCGCTGGCAATATTCAATCCCAACAACATCAATAGAGCGCAAAACCACCATGAACCATAAAAGGCATTTACGGCTGATTCAGTTGATGTATGAGCTTCATAGAAAGTAGCCCAAATCAGCACCACAGACAAAACCGCCAGCAATACCACAGCCAGTCGTAATGAACCTAAATGTCTTAATAAGTTTTTGTACATTCTATACGCTTTAAAGTTCACTTATCAGCCAACGATGTTTTCCCCGACTGGTTCTCTCCATTTCCTCAACTTGGCGAAAAGATATCTCAAAGTCATCACCTAATTTACTGCGGATCCCCTTTTGTATATTCTCCAGCTGCGAAGGATTAAAATTGCGCGTAGGTTTGTAGCGAAACTCCGCGACACCGGGCTGCTTTTGATAGAACTGCACAGCATAAAGATTATCAAAAATCGAATCATGCATATTGAACATTGTCAAAGAAATCTTACGTCCTGTCGCGCTAATTAAAAACTCTTGCTCCCTGCCGGCAACTTCCACAGCAGCCGGCCATGGAAATTCGTGCGGATAATCTGGTGTCGCTAACTTTACATAGTCCCCAGTTCTATAACGAATCAAGGGCATCACATTATTATGAAAAGATGTCGCTATTACCTCTTGATATCCTAAATCATCCGGTTCGCCAAATTCCGTATATCCATAGAGCGGCCAAAAGTAAAAAAGATCTGTACTTACGCCTTCTCCTGCCAATACAGCTCTCTCCGAATGTCCATACCAGCGATAAACTTTACATCCAAAAGCCCGCTCCAGGATATGCTTCTGAGGAAGGTTCAATCGTTCTGAACCGCAAAGCAATGCCTGTACAGGGATACGCCACGCTTGGTGAGTTCTCTCAAGATATTCTACGATCTGCAAAGCTGCAGATGGATATATATGAAGGAAATTTGGTTTGAATTTCTCAATTTGCTCCAAATACTCCGGCATCCGTTCATCTGTCAAATGAGCAGATGACATTAGAAGCCAGTTACGCGTAGCATCATAACTGGAAATCTTTCCTTTTGAGGATTCTGTCGTCACATGACCTCGAATCAAAACCATCCGCGAACCCTGTTTCCAACCGACTCTCTGCCACATGGCTTCTAAGAAGGCCTGCTCCTTAGGACGACTGACACCCTTCTGCAAATAAAACCCTACAGGAACACCTGTTGATCCTCCTGTCGTGATGTAAAGCCTTTTTGACTCTGGATATTCACTGGAAACCAGTTCATTCAAATGATCCTGGATATCTCGCTTTTCCAGAAATGGAGCATTTTGAATATCCTCAGTAGAAAGTAAATTTTCCGGATGAAACTTAAATTCCGCAAATTTCTTCTGATACCAAGGGCATGTAGCTTGCGCCCTTAATAAGGTTGTGCGTAATTGTTTAACTTGATACTCTCGAATATCATCTTCATCCCACTCCAACGATTCTCGAATCAGTTTTTTGAACTTTGGATATTCTGCGCCCCACTTCCATTTTTGCGGCAAGACACGATAAACCGCACCCACGCAATTTTTCAATCTCTGCGGGATGCGGTCATATACTTTTAGCAATGGATAAAGTCTGTCTTCTAAAGCCATCCGTATCTACTAAACATTGAAGCCGAAGCTGCTGTAAAACATTTCCCCGGCTCATGAGCAAATCTCACATTACTTCTTTATTGCCTTTATATCACGCAAATTAATGGGATTCCATTTCCCTTCCGCTGGCATTAAAGTAAGTATAACTTTTTTATTTGCAGGGATTTTAAAAGTTCCTAATTTTATATTGTCTTCAAATTTTGAATAACTACCGGTTGCTTTTATGGAAACCTCATTTGACTGATTGCCATCATTTAACAGCACCTTCAAGTTAGTATCCCCTTCAGTAGCGACACTGGTAACCAAATCAAATTCTCCAGCGGTGTCTGATTTAAAAGTCCAGGCCACAACATCCTTCTTATCAATCCAATAACCAATATTATTCAGATTATTCACTTTTTGTTCAACCATCAGAGAACCGCTTAGATCCGCGTCCGCCACCGATAACTCAAAATCATCATTGCCTTTTATTTGCAAAACAATAGGTTCTATCGTTAGAAAACCATCTAATTTCAAAGCAATGACTTCTGGTTTTTCCAAATTGCCAGGCACTCTGCCGGGAACCTTTACTAACACACCTCGATCCGTTTTCTCTGTTTGAACCAAGACCGGATCCCACATGGTATTCGCCGAACGGATGTTATTTCTGAGACCAGGTAAAAGCAATGCTCCATCTTCAGGCCATTCAAAGACATGAAGATATAATGTAACTCCATCCGCATCTATACGTTTCGTACAACGTCCCCAAGAGAGTTTTTTGAATGGACTGGCTGTTGTCCCATAAATAGCTTCACCATTGATGTGCATCCATTGCCCCACTTCGCTAAAGCAATCAACAGTCTCAACCGGAATACTGCCATCACCCTTAGGTCCCACATTAATCAGATAATTTCCACCTTTGGAAACAATATCGATCAAATTTTTCAAAACTCTCTCCGGTGTCTTCCAATTCTTGTCATGTTCGGAATACCCCCATGTATTGTTCAAAGTCATGCAGACTTCCCAATCTCTTCCATCTGAATATCCTGTTGCCGGTATGTACTGTTCCGGTGTCTCAGTGTCACCATAACCGCCACCTAAACGATTGTTCATGATGATACTCGGATTGATCTCCCTTGCTAATTTATAAAGTTCTGTAGCTTCTTCATGACTCATTCCAACCGGAGTATCCCACCAAATAATAGCAATATCTCCATACTTGGTTAATATCTCGCGAGTCTGAGGAATCGCAATCTCATGCAGATATTTATCAAAGTCACCTTTTTGGGCATCATCCCATTTTGCTTTATACGATCCACCACCAGGATGAGACCAATCTTGAGCTTGGGAATAATAAAATCCTAATTTCATCCCATGCTTTCTGCACGCCGCAACCAGAGGTTCTATCAAATCCTTTCCATAAGGGGTCGCATCCACAACATCCCAGTTCGTCACTTTAGAATCAAACAGAGCAAAACCATCATGATGTTTGGAAGTTATGACGATATACTTCATCCCAGCCTTTTTAGCCATGATCACCCATTGTTCTGGCGCATATTTCACTGGATTGAAGTATTTTGCATACTCTTTATACTCAGCGACCGGAATCTCCATATTCTCCATGATCCATTCCCCCGCTCCCGGGGTTTGTTTGCCATTGTGAGAACCGGCCGCAACCGCATAAACACCCCAATGTATGAACATACCAAACTTGGCATCACGCCACCAACTCATACGAGCATCACGTTCAGCCTTGCTTTCAACAGTCAAAACATCCGGTTCCTCTGCTTCTGCGGCAATTAATAAACTGCTTGGATAAAGACACGCAAACGCTGCCAACACACATAATATTCTTTGTATGTTTTTGTTACTTAAAATCTTTTTATAATCTTTCATCATAGATCCACGAGTATTGAATTGGGGATTAAATTAACTGAAAATGGCTGCCGAACAAG
>JAFZAR010000240.1 GCA_017557085.1 Verrucomicrobiota bacterium
AGTTTCTGGATCAAAATTGCGGCGGATCGTGTAATACATGCCCATAGTGAGCTGACCGGCATCATTCGTGGTAGCAGGCTGTGCGTTGCGCAAAGTCCAGCAGTAACGTTCAGCCGGTCCAAGCCCCAGTTTCTCGGTCATGTGAGCCAGCACCTCGGAATAAAGATCTGTCAATCCCAGAGCCGAAGCACGGTAATTGTAGCGGGCCACACTGGTGGGAATGGAATCCAGATAATTGTTCTCATACATGTGGGCAAAAGTATCGTTGATGGTCGCCATCGCACGTTCCACTTCTTCCACACCTTTCTCGCCATAGTAATCCATGAAGGTTTTATCGAAAGCATAGGTCATCACCGGGATATTCCAGCGGTAGCCCTCCTTCAGATTCATAGGGCCGCCCGCGTCCCAATTTACACTATCATCAACCGTATCGATTTGATATCCCAGGTCTGTGGTCTGCCAGGTGGCCCAAGGTCCCAACAGGGAGAAGGCCTGCGCGGCAGCGCATGTCAAACCCGTTAACGCGGCGATCAATCCTAACTTTTTCATCGAAGCAAACATATATTTACTGATCTTTCGTTATCCTTCTATTTACTGAGCTCCGCCCATGCGAATGATGCGATAGAAACTCTTCTGTGCCGGATCCAGTACCATGGAGTCCACCTTACCGGCCGCGCGGCGAGGCGCGCCCAGGTTCGTCCAGCTCTTTGTATCAGCGGAGGACTGCACTTGATAGACAAAACCGGCCACGGTATTCCATTCCAAACGAACGCCCTGAGAAGTCACCTTCAATTCAGACTTGAGAACGCTCTCTTTATCCGTCGGATTGGTACCGGCTAAAAATTCATCCAGATTGCTCACACCGTCGCCATCGCTGTCCGCGTTGGCACCGGGCCACTTGCTCTTGTCAGAGCCCCAGTAGAGAGTCTGCCAGTCATCCGGCAGACCGTCGCGGCTCTTGTCCGCGCCCCAGGTCTTGACCGTGATCGGTTCAGAGACCGGAGAGACCACACCGCTTTCCAGCGTGATGCAATACTTAAAGGTGTGAGTCGTGGACATATCCAGATCTTCCAGTGTATAGAAATTATCCTTGAGCGCCAGAGCAGGCAGATCGTCAATGAACAGATCGTACTGCTTGACCGCGCGGCCTGTGACCGCCGGCCATGAGACAAAGATCTCATACTCCGTCAGCGCGTAGGCAAACGGTTTTTCGGGCTGAGCCAGCAGATTGCCGTCAGAATCCGTAATAAAGCGCTGCGCCTGAAGGTCGAAGCTGTACTCGCCCATCAGGTAGCTGGTCCAGGTCACCAATAACTTGTTGCCGTTGGAGGCCACTGCCGGCTGCATCTGCTTCAGCAATGTGGTCGTATTGACACGCACCTCATCGCTGGTGAAATCGGAAACATTGAACAGACGGCCGAAAACACCCTCAAAGGAACCGTCCTGGCGGAGACTGGTCCAGACGGCGAAGTAGTTCTCTTCCACCGCGGCCAGCTGGGGCACATATTGATCACCCAGTGTGCATTCATTCAGCGGAGAGTAATTCTTCTGCACATTGCCGGAGAAATCGAGCACCGCGCCGGCCACATCCCAAGTCTGGGAAGCGGAACCGGAGGCATTCAGCAGACTCCAGGCCACGGCAATGCCGTAAGGACCCGCGGCGATCGTCGGATTGGAAACGACCGCGCCGGCCGGAGAAACCACCTTGGCCGCGTTGGCCGCCGTCAGGTCAGCCGTAAAGGACTGCACCTTGATGCTGGTGGTGATCGTAGCCATCGTATAATCAGAATCGGAAACGGCTGTGGAGAGATTCTCTTCCAGCCATGCCACGGCAAAACCGCCGTCTTTCAAAGGAGTAATAGCGGAGGAACGCTTGCCCAGACCATCGGCGACCGCCTGGATGGAACCAACTTTGGCACCTGTGGAGGAAACCGCCTGCATATAAACGCCCATCGGCTTGCCGGAGGCATCCACCGCGCTCCAGGTGATGACCGCCGTCCCGTTGCTGAGGACTGCCACCTGCGGATCCTTCTGGTTCAAACCGTTCTGCGCCAGGGTCTGCTCAGAAGCCCAGAGACCATTCGCACTCAAAACACGGTAGGCGATCTTCTGGCTGCCGCGTACCCCGCTCTGCCACACAAAGATGCCCGTTCCATCAGCAAAAACAGCCGCGCGGGGATTTTCCTGATCCCCTTGCTGTATCTC
>JAFZAR010000241.1 GCA_017557085.1 Verrucomicrobiota bacterium
CGTCTGTGATCTGTCGTCCCGTTGGGAGTCAAAAAATGAGCCGCGCACGCGCGGCTGTCATTTACATCCCGAAGGGATCCATTTTAAAAGCCTGAAAGGCTGGCAGATTACAGGCAGGGGTGCAGCGCAGCGGAACCCCTGCTCCGATGCCATCACATATTGAAGTCCCGAAGGCGACGACAGAGCCAAACGCCGGCATCGCAAATATCCACACCTTCATAAATGCAAGAGACGCGCGAATCGCGCGTCTCTACAAAATATGTTGTTATTAAATGATTTACATACTAATTTCTAAGCGTCCGGCCACAGTTTGGCAGACTCTTCTCTCAGCTTGTACTTCATTATTTTTCCGCTCGCCGTCAGAGGATACTCTTTGACAAAAGCAATGTATTTGGGGATCTTGTACCAGGCGATCTTGCCGCGGCAGTAATCCAAAACATCCTGCTCGGTCAGTTGAGCGTCTTTCTTCAAAATAATAAAGGCACCCGGCTGTTCACCGTATTTCTTGCTGGGAACGCCCACCACCTGAACATCGGAAACCCCTTCGATATTGGAAAGGAAGTCTTCCAGTTCTTTGGGATAGATATTTTCACCGCCGCGGATGATCATATCTTTCAAGCGTCCGGTGATGGAAAAATATCCGGCATCATCTTTGACCCCGATATCCCCGGAGTGGAGCCAGCCTCTGGAATCGATCACACGAGCCGTTTCCTCCGGCATCTTGTAATATCCCTTCATGGAATTATATCCACGGGAACAGATTTCACCCGGAGTCCCGTTAGGACAGATCTCGCCCGTATCCGGATCCATGACTACCACTTCCATGCCCGGCATCGCTTTACCAACCGTGGAGCATTTGCGAACCAGATCCGGCTCGTCATAGCGAGTCTGCGTGGTAACCGGTGATGCCTCGGTCAGACCGTAGCATATCGTCACTTCACGCATATTCATCTTGTCCACGACTTCATGCATGGATTTGATGGGACAAGGTGAACCTGCCATGATACCCGTTCTCAGAGACGAGAAATCAAATTTGTTGAACAGAGGATGTTCCATGATGGCGATGAACATGGTCGGCACACCATAGACAGCCGTGCATTTGGCCGTTTCAATGGACATCATCACGGTCACCGGGTCGAATTTCTCGACAAAGACCATCGTCGCGCCATGATTCACACAGGCCATCACACCCAGCACGCAGCCGAAACAATGGAAAAGCGGTATCGGCAGACAGACACGATCCACCGTGCTGAAGTTCTGGTTGCGTCCGATCCAAAAGCCGTTATTGCCAATGTTGAAATGGGTCAGCTGGACACCTTTGGGGAATCCCGTCGTGCCGGTGGTGTACTGCATATTGACCACATCATGGCAGGAGACTTCGCTCTTCCGCTTCGCATACTCTTCATCGGACACCATGACACTGATGGACTGCAGTTCATTGATGGAATACATTCCACGGTGCTTCTCCGGTCCCAGGAAGAATACCCGTTTCAGGAAAGGATACTTCTTGGATTTCAGCTCGCCTCTGGGGCATTCGCGCAGTTCCGGAACCAGCTCGTAAACGATCTGCACATAATCCGCGTCACGCACGCCGTTGATCAGGAACAGATTTTCGCAATCTGACTGTTTCAGAACATAGTCCAGTTCACTGCTGCGGTAATTGGTATTGATCGTCAGCAGAATGGCACCGATCTTGGCAGTGGCGAACATGAGAGTGACCCAGTCGGGCACATTCGTTGCCCAGACAGCCAGCTTCTCGCCGTGCTTGACACCTAAAGCCATCAGACCTTTGGCCATGCGATCGACCCGCTCGGTAAACTCCCTCCACGTCCAGCTCATCTGGCGGTCAGGATACATCACCGCGGGATTATCGGGACAGCGCTCCAGATTATTGTCCAGGAGACGGCCCAACGTCCAGGGGCGCGTCACCGGCACCCCGTCATACATTCCGTAATCTTCTTTTATCACGTGTTACACTCCGCTTGAAACGATCTCTTAAAATGGGGTCATCACAACAGCCACGATCTCCGCCGGAGCTGTTCCAGCCGCTCTCAAGCTATGAGGTACCAGTGAATCGTAGTAGGCTGTATCGCCGGGATTCAAAACTTCCACGGTCTTGCCGCAGGTCAATTCCAGTTGTCCGGAAACCACATAGATGAATTCTTCTCCTTCGTGTGAGGAGGTGTGATTCTCTTTGGAATCGATCACCACATAAAAAGGCTCCGTATGACGATCCGGCTTGCCCTCACCCAGAGAATAGTACTCATAACCATCTGAACTGGAAGCTGATTTTTGCAGTCGTTCGGCACGATCCGCTTTTCTCACGATCAGGGGATCTTCTTTGAACTGGTCATCCATAAAGGATCCCAGTCGCAGACCCAGGGCCCGCGCCAGCTTGATCATTGTCCCGATAGACGGCACAACTTCTTCATTCTCTATAGCTTGGATAATCTGGAGCTTGACTCCGGACTTCTCAGCTAAATTTTCGATAGTTAATTCCTTCTTCTTTCGGAAGGATTCAATGCGTTTTCCTACACTCATCGCAGCCTCTAGAATACATTTATTTTTTCCAATCTCAACCTATTTTTTTGAAATTTTTTCAGCTTCCGCTGACGGCATAATCAATTCTTATTGACCATCTTTTTGAAATCCTTCTATTGGTAAAATCTTATAAAACCAATATCTTTGCAGCGCCGTCATGCCAAAATCATAAAGAATATAAAAAATAATCGGCCCCAGCAAATTCCCGGACAGCCAGTACAGGGCGCATAAAAACATACCGATAAATGTCCCCCATAAAAAATAGAAGTTATTCAGCCAATACAGCATTCCGAACGCTAAACCGGTAATGATCATGCCCGGCCAGGGACCCCAAAGCTCCATCAGACCTTCCTGGATCAATCCTTGAAAAAAGAGGCACTCCCCGACACCGATAAAAACAGAAGCCAGGAGATAATGATACCAGCTCCACCCCGGAGACATCTCCTCATCCACATCATACATTTGCAGAATATGGCTTCTGACGGCCGGTATCTTCAAACAAAATAAAATGGAAAAGAGTCCCAGCGGAATCAACGGTGTCAGCAATCCGCCTCTGACGGCGATCCACGTCCAGGAAAGATGTTTCAGCGGATCGATCCCAGCCAGCCAACCGAAGAAAAAAGCGGCCAGGCACATCATGCATTCCAGCAAGACCGTAAAACCAAAAGATTTCCAGATAACGCCTTTTGAACTCTGTTCTGAACCTTCGCTCACTTTTTCAACTCCAAAACGCCGCCTTTGCGAACCCTGAAACGCTGGCCTCTCCATTCCACCTGATTTCCACAAAAGGCGCACAGCCAGATCATAAACTGAAACAGATCTTTCAGCCATACCAGCACCGAGGAACGGCACGCTCTCCAATCCAAGGCCAGACGGCGCTGCAGATCCGCCACAGCCAGGACCCGTATCAGCAGCACGCCTCCCGCAATGATATAACGGCTGGAATGACTGCCGCATATCAGCCACAAAACGGCCCAGAAAGTCGTATTGGAAATGATGCTCAGTCCATAGGAAACAGGACGCTCAAAACAAATCGTCCGGGCCCACCGGAGCTGATGGGACCAAACCTCTCTGATATTCGCCTGATGCGCGATAGAATCTACCACCAGAGACGAAAGCACGATTTTCTTTCCGCTGTGATGGATCCGGTTCCCGATGTGATAGTCATCCGCCAGCATATTGGCCAGAGGTTCAAAACCGCCCGTCTCCCGAAAGACTGTGGCGTTCACAGCCATCACCGCACCCAGGCAGAAGTTTTGTTCCGCCAGCCGCAGACTCTGCGCGACCTGACTCCAAAAATCCGCGTTGACCCCGATTTTTTCCAATGACATGGCAAATCCCGAAGGAGCTACTATTTGATAGAGACAATTTACCGCTCCGTTCTGAGGATCACTCAGAGGCTGCACGATATTTCGGACGAGATCCTTTGGCGCGAGGATATCCGCGTCACTGACGATCCAAACTTCCCCATTGGCCTTGCGGCTCATCTGTATCAGGCTGGAAACTTTGCGATTCGCTCCCAGATCCTCTGTACACAAAATAATATCCGCGTGAAAAGCCGGATAGCGTTTGAGCAGACGCTCCAATTCCGGCAAAACAGGATCCTTGGGATCCGCAACACCAAACAGGATCTGCACATTCCCCGGATAGTCTTGTTCCAGCCAGGAAGCAATACATTCCATCGTGCGGGGCTCACAGCCTTTCAAGGGCTTGAATAATGTCACATCCGGAGCGTAGGGGGTCTTTTGCAGCCGCTGATGAAGCGGCAGCCGGGCGGCTTCCCACCATTGCCACAACAGAACAGCAAAGCTCACCAGACAGATCCCGCCCAGAACAGAGTCTATATACATACTTTTATACGTCTATGACGGGACCGTCATCATCGTCGTCATTATCTCCTATGCGGCGGCGCTGCTGTCTTTCATCTGTATCATCTTCATCGGGTTCATCCGGGATCTTCATCACGATGCGCTTTTTTCCAATGAGGAAGTTCACGACAGTCGTGACAAAACTGATCACCAATGCCCCCAGAAGCGCCGAACCAAAATTCGCCACATGGAAATTGGGAATAAAAGTGCCGACGATCAAAAGCAAAAACGCGTTGATGAAAAAGTAAAACAGTCCCGCTGTCACCACCAGCAGTGGAAAGGCCAGCAAGACCAGCAGCGGTCTGAGCAATGTATTCAGAATGCCCAGCGCCAATGCCGCCAGTACCAGAGTCACATAGCTGTGCCCGTAAGTGATGCCCGGCACGATCCAGGCAGCCACTAATACAGCCAGTGTATTAACAGTCCATGTGATAAAATGTTCTAAGGTGAACAACCTCATTTAGCATTCTTGTCGCCAATGAAAAAGCCGCAAACGATAGAAACAGCGGTGATGACCAGCGCACCCAGCAATGCCGGCACAAAACCATCTACCTGGAAATCCTTCACCAGATAGCTCACCAGAAACAGCAAACCGGCGTTGATGATGAAGTAAAACAATCCCGCTGTTACCAGCAAAAACGGGAGAGATAATTTGACAAGGATCGGCTTGAGCAGGGTGTTCAATACACCCAGCACCAGCGCCGCCAATATCAGAGTCACAAAACTCTTTCCGTAAGAAATACCCGGCACAAAATGAGCCGCGGCCATGACGGCCAATGTATTTACGATCCACGTTACGATATATCCAGAACTAATCAATTTCATTTCAATTTTCCTCTGCTTGAGGTTGAACCATTAGATAGCAGGTGGTTGTGCCTGCTTTTATTGTTGTACGACCCGCGCCAGCGGGTAATAAACAAAATTCTCCGTTTTTCAAAGACACCGTCTCACCTCCGGCGGACACCGTCAATTCACCCGACACTACGCCAAAAATAATCGGAACGATGTTGTTGATATAAAAATGCTGATCGCGTTTCAGCTGATATTCATCACACACAAAAGCGGGATCATTAAACAGAAAGCGGGAACTCAGTATCTTGTTCCGTGAAAATTTAGACTGGATCAGCTGAGGTTCCTGATAGCCGTAATCCAAACACTTCAGCGCTTCTTCTACATGCAGCGGACGCGATTCCCCTGTCTCCTTGCGGTCCCAGTCATAGACCCGATAGGTGGTGTCTGAATTCTGCTGGATCTCAAACAACATCACTCCGGCTCCTATCGAATGGATACCGCCCGGCGGGATCGAGATGGCATCCTCCGCTTTTACCGGGTTAGAATGCAGCAAAGATCCGACATTCCCCTGCTCGACCGCGGTGTTAAACATCTGAGGAGTGATCCCTTTTTTCAATCCGGTGTATAGTTGTCCACCCTGCTCCGAATAGGTAACGAGCCACATTTCCATTTTTTCAGGATGGACTTGTACGGAGATATTCGAGTGGACATCTAAAATTTTTACTAAAATGGGAAACCTGCCATTGATATCACGAGCCTTCCCCATCAATCCATCATGATGATGCTCCAGCAGCCAATGAAGCGTCTTCCCGGCAAAAGCTCCATTCGCCACAACGCTTTCAACTTCCGGTCTGTCTGAAATCTCCCAGGATTCCCCTATCGGCACCTGAGGCGGCAAAGTTTTTCCGTAAATGGTCTCCAGCCGACGTCCACCCCACACCTTCTGAGAAAAGGCAGGATGAAAAATCAGTGGATACATTTCGGACATAAGCACTCAATTATTCATTATCACGCATGGAACTCAGATCGGAATCCGGTGTCTCAAAGAAACGCCCATAGGCTCTGAACTTCTGGTAGCGCTCCGCGATCAATTCATCTTCAGACTTCGTTTTGAGTGATCCCAAAGCGGTCAGCAGCGCTTTTTTCAACAGTTGAGCGGCTTCCACAGGGTCATGGTGAGCTCCGCACAAAGGCTCCGGCACGATCTCATCCACCAGTCCGAAATCCAGCAGATCCTTTGCCGTTATCCGAAGAGCCTCCGCTGCCTTGGGAGAGGCTGTGCGGTCTTTCCAAAGGATAGCGGCACATCCTTCCGGGCTGATCACAGAGTAGTAAGCGTTTTCCATGATCATCACACGGTTGGCCACACCGA
>JAFZAR010000242.1 GCA_017557085.1 Verrucomicrobiota bacterium
CTTTAACTGTTCCTCCGGTTACTCTCATTGGTTACAAATATTTGATTAATTCGACCGCGGTCCAGGGATGCACATCAAATGGTGTCTTTTTCTCATTCTCTATTTCATCCGCCGCTCTGCCATGATTGTAAACCGCGTAGCAGATCCTCTTGATATTATCTATAGACACTTCCTTGACACGGTCATACGCGAACAGCCCGCTCAGGTAACCGGCCAGCACATCTCCGGTTCCTCCCTGCGCCATAGAAGGGTTGCCGGTATGATTTAAATAAACCTTTCCTTTGGCTGTTCCAATCAGTGTCTGGTAGCCTTTCAGAACAACATACGCGTCTCCATATTTTTCAGAAAGTTTTCTCAATGCTCCCAACCGATCCGCCTGCACTTCTTTGGTCGTGATACCCAAACACCGGGCAGCCTCACCGGGATGCGGTGTAATAACACGAACACCGGCAGACTTTCCTTCGGGAATCTGATCCAAAGCAGAGGCATCCGCGATCATATTGCCGGGGAAACTCCGCCAAAGCTCTCTGACCCAATCCCAAAACGCCTGCGGGATACTGGGAGCCGCTAACCCCGGCCCCACTAAAATAGAAGTGATCCCTTTTGGCATCTGCCATTCCGGACACCAGGAATGTACCATTTGTGTGATCAAATGAGATGCCACCGGAATATAAGTCTCCGGCATGGTGCAGACTGTGATCAAACCTGGCTTGGCGGCAGCCGCGGCCTTTGCTGCCAGCACCGCCGCTCCATGATAGCCCAAACTCCCCGCCAGGATCAAAGTGTGTCCAAAATCCCCTTTATGACAATCTAAAAGACGGTCTAAATCAATAACTCTAACAGGATTCACCTGTTTGATCCATTCCAGATCGCCGGCAGGTATATCCGGGTCCAGCCCTATATCCTCTACAACCTCTGTTTTACCAATATATTTTGAAGATTCCCCACGCGTCAAACAGCGTTTAGGTGTCCCTATCATCAATGTAAATTGCGCTCTTACTGCCACAGGCCAGGGCATTCCTTCTTCATTCAAACCCGAAGGAACATCTATGCTAACACGAGGGATCTCACTCTCATTGATCGCGTTGATCAGATCAACATAATCCTGGCTCAATGGACGGTTCAATCCTATGCCAAACATCCCATCCAGGATAAAAGTCGGATTGAATCCTGAACTGGTTGTCATGGGCTCAAAGAAATTCTTCCGATCAGCAACCAGCTTCTTAAAAGTCCGAAGTGCTTTTTTGGTATCTTTGACATCCAGCACCTGAACTTCTTTTACCTTTCCTCTCAGAAAATTAGCGGCGACCCGCGCATCATCGCCATTATGACCGGGACCGACCAGGACGAGTATCTGCTGCATCTGCATGATCTGCTCCACGCCTTTTTCGAGATCATTCTGATCATTCTTCAAGACACTGTAACAATCGCTCACCGTATCATACATGATGCGAAGTACATATTTCGCCACATCCTCTCCGACAGTGCGGATCACATCCAACTGTGAGATCCCGTTTTTCCAGGAATCTTCTTCCCATTGACGTGTTTGTTCTGCTGTTAATATGGGTAATGTAAGCATATTCTAGTCCCTTCTGATTCTCTTATGCGCTTTTTCTAAAATCTCACGTTCCTCATCATTCAAACTCTGGATGCCGTATTTGGAGATTTGGTCCACAATGGGATCCACCCGTTTCTCTATAAAATCATCATCTTCCTTTACTTCCACATCTATCACAGAAGAATGTTCATCCTCTGACCGGGAGGACGATCCGCCTCCATAGATTTTATATTTAAACAGGGAAGAAGGTGTCGTATAACCGCGTGTATAAGAAGGCCCGCTGAATCCATCCGCACGCAATCGGGCAATGCGGCGTGAACGCAAATAAAGGATGCCGCAAACCATTCCGCCCAAATGCGCAGCGTGCGCGATATGATCTCCACCAGGGAAAATCATCCCCCACAAAGCAACAGCCGCGGCCAGATAGATCAATGTCCTGGCTTTCAGGCTCAGAGGCAAAACAAAGAAAATCAGCAAAGTCAAACGTTGGTAAGGATAAAGCGCCGCGTATGCACCGACCACACCAAACACGCCGGCGGAAGCACCTACGACAGAGACCAATCCAAAATGCTGTGGCGCGATCCAGCTGCATCCTATCTGGAATAATCCGCCAACCGCTCCCGAAATCAAATACAACCGCAAGAACTCCTTTTTCCCGATCGCCGGTTCCAGTATCCTTCCAATAAAATAGAGTGTCAACAGATTCAGGAAGATATGCAGCACCCCGGCGTGCATGAACTGGAAGGTCAATATCTGCCAGATGTAGCCGTGCTTCAAACCGTCCAAACTCAGCGCCAGATAATCCCACAAATCGATCCCCTGACTTCTGAGAACCGCGTCGCACACAAACACGCCGATATTGATCGCAAGCAGCAGGTGCACCGCGCTCAATTCGCGGGCTTTCCACACTCTTCGTCCCCGCGGCGGCTGGGGACGCATATAGTCTCTATCTCCTAACATCTTCTTTATCTGTCATCGGTGATTTTCTGTAATTCACAGAATTTCAAGATATTCCTTTAAAAAAGGCACAAGTTCGCGCCTCACATCTACTATAGCATCAAAACTCCGAAATCACCACAAAATAAAAGAGGCATCCGCTTGGGATGCCTCATTCAAAATTTACCTGTTACAGGTCGTTATCTTACTTCTTCACGAAGGGAATGACGATACGATTGTACTCGTTATCGGTCTGGCGCAGCTGATCGCTCAGACGAGCTTCAGTGTACTGCTGCACGGAACCGTCACCGAGGGTCACGTTACCGTTATTCTGGTGGATGTTGTCACCCCATCTCGGTCTCTGACCGGCTGTGGTGTAGAGAGTGTTTGTGCCGCTACCCAACATCAGCATGATGGAGATCTTGGAGGCATTTGTTGTCTGAGCAATTGTCGGGCAAACCACGTTGCGGTCACCGAACAACAGTGTCTGAGGATAGGTTTCAGAGGCATCCACACCCACGAAATAAGACAGATAATACTTGCTGTCCTGAGAAGTAGGAGTTCTATAGAAATCGATGAAGGTCTTAACATCACCACCAGAGTTGACATCCGGATCTGACGGACAACGGATCAGCTTGACATCAGCCAATTCATTGCTCATCACCGCAAAGTGCAACCATTGACCCTGCGCGGCAGGAATGGTGATCTTCTGAGTCTGGTTTGTCGGATTGGGAATACCAGTCGCTGTACCAGTGATATTCTTAAAGGAAGGAGTTGCAGCAGTTGCCGTCCCAAAAGAATCCTTAGTGGTGCTGACCATTTCCAAGCTGCCGCCTTCAGTCGCAGCGACCTGCCAGGGGAAACGATCTTCATTGTCCAGAGAGTAGGTACGAGTACCGAGACCCATCTGTTTGAGGTTACCAGTGCAAGCGATACGCTGTGCTTTGGCTTTGGCTTTGGCCAGAGCAGGTAAGAGCATACCGGCCAGAATGGCGATAATTGCGATCACGACCAACAATTCAATCAGCGTGAACGCTTTCTTCATTGTAGTTTGCTTTTTCATAGTCTTCGTTATTTATAAATAAACTTCGTTCGCGGCGAATCGTTGTCATCACCACTAACCTTGACGGCTTTAATTCTATGCACTGAATGAGGGATTGTCAAAAAAAATTTTGATTTATTTTTTTCTTTCAGTCGGAAGAATTCTCTTTCAATTATCAGAATACCTTCTTGGAGAACAAGATAATAAATTATATTCAACTCCAAACGTCCGTATTTTCTTTTTCCAAAGTTTTGTCGCTTCCTCTTCAAACAACTCACCCGGCAACACATCACTGATCAGCCAGGCACCGCGGGCAATCTCCTCCTCCAGTTGACCGGAACTCCAGCCTGCGTATCCCGCATAAAGATGGATATTCCTTTCATCTATAGGATGATCCACCTGTTTAGCTTCTTCTATTGAAGTTATCAGATAGACTCGTTCGGAGACCTCCTTCAATCCTTTGTAATCTCTGCCCGAATAAAAGAGAGCAAAAATAGAATTTTCCAGCACAGGCCCCCCGATATGGACTGGCAAAGAATCTAAAACAGAGGGAGCCCCTTCCTCCATAAATTCTTTGAAAGGAACGCTAAATGGATGGTTTACGATCAATCCCATTGCCCCTTCTCTATCGTGTCCGCAGAGATAAACCGCCGCCTGGTGGAAAATAGTATCTCCCAGCTGACCGCTGTCCAGCAGGAGTTTACCTTTGAGGGAACGAAACGAGGAATCCATAAATCCTTTACTCAGCGTAATTCACATTTCATGCGAATGTACGTCGGCACATCCAGCTGTTGACCTTCAAAATAAGTTTTCTCACACCGGTCAAAACGTCCCAAACTGGTAACTTGCAGATCCAAAAGACCTTGATTGGGATCACCATAGCCCAATTTTCCCCAACGGACACCTTTTTTGACAATGATCTGATCTGGATCCAGTTTGGGTGCCGGGGGAGTAACCGTACTGCCGGGACGTTCCGGCAAAGGTCCCACTATTTCAGCAGGTTCAGGTATCTCACTTGCCTTCAGGGTTTCATTGTTTTTTTCATGCGGAGCGCGTACCGTCCGATTCAGAGTCGCGATCAATACCACACTGATCTCACCCTGTTGGAACCGGGCATCTTTAGAAATACCAACAAGCAATTCCACATCAGGATTTTCGCTGTTCAACCGACTGCGAAAATCATCCATTTCCTTGTTTTTAAAATCATCACCTACAGTAAAAATCGCCAGGATCCGGCCGGCTTTCCTTAAAATTTCACCGGAATTCAGCCAGGGATGCTGCAAAAATTCCTGCCAGATACATCCAATCCGGCCATCACCGGCTGCAGATGCTATCGCCATACGCCCCACACTGGTATTTCCTCCACAGGGAAAAGCATTTCTCAACATTCCCATGTCCAATGGCAAGATACTGGGATTGTACAAATTCAGCCACAAACTCTCTACCGCGTGAGCGATCATCTGATTGCTCTTGACGTAAAGGTCAATGAAATTGGCATCTTTCTCCGCTTTCAAGGTCAGCAGCTGATTAGGCAAAGAAATCACCAAATGACTCTGTTTCAATATCTGATCCTGCCCCAGCCTGGCATTCATGAGCCTGTCTGTCCCCTCACAATCAAAAGGATAAATGGTCAAAGCCACGACAAAGACCCCGGCCTCCGCAGCAATCCTGGCCAACACGGGAGAAACACCGCCGCCAATGCCGCCGCCCAAACCCGTCACCAAAAATAAAACAAAACAGCCATTGACCAGCTTAGTCAAAGTCTCTTTTTCCGCTTCCGCCACAGAGCGTGCTATTTCCTGATTGGAGCCCGACCCCATACCGTGCAGCGTTTTTTGTCCCAACTGGATCGTTTCGCAGTTCTGGATACGTTTCAAATTGAGAAAGTCTGAGTCCAACGCCACATAACGAACACCCCGGCAAGGAGAAGTCGCGATCATATTGACCACGTTGCCGCCGGCGCCGCCAACTCCAACGACCAAAGCATAAACATCAGAAGCCGGATCTGTCTGCGGGCCTGTTTCTTGATATTCATCATTTATCATTACTCTTCCTCCTCCTTAGATTTCCAAAAGTTCAATAATCTCAGTTTTCCCAAAGGTCCTTTTTTCTCACCGGACATTCTTCCCGCACAGTAAATCGCCAGTGCCAGAGGCGTAGCAAACTGAGGTTTCTTCAATGAATCGGGGATCTCTCCATAAGGTCTTACCGCGTAAGGGATCGCGTTGACCTGAAAAACACTGGATGCCAGTTTTTCGATCATCTGGATGCAGGCACCTCCCCCGCAAATCATCACGACCTGATCCGGAGACAATCTTAATCCCTCTTTTTGCAGTATTTTGCGAATAATTCGGAAGGTCTCTTTGAGACGGAGTTCCATGATGAGCTGCATGTGGTCAAAACGAACCGAACGGCGTTCTCCGCTGCGCAGTTCCACAGCCAGCTGCACATTCGCAGCCTGCGGATCCCGAATAGCTCGGCCATGAGATATTTTTAAATTTTCAGCGGCACTGATCTCCAATTTCAGTCCCAAAGCCAGATCGTTGCTGACATGATCACCACCAATGGGCAGCACCCCCGCGTGACGGATCACGCCTTTCTGCAAGAACACATATTCCGTTGTTCCCGCTCCCATATCCAGAATGAGTCCGCCTTGCTTGAGCCGTTCATCATCTTTCAAAAAATAAGCCAACGCAAACCCGTTGAATACTGGATATTTAGGCTCCAGCCGCATCTCCCGCAGCAGTGAAAAAACCGTATGGATATTGCCATGAGCGCCATAGATCCAATGCATTGGCAAACACAATCTGTCACCGGAAAGCCCAACGGGAGACCCCCGTATCACAGTGTCATCCAGAATGAACGGCTGAGGCACACGGTGAAGCAGCATACCGTTGCGCACCTCTTTCGGTTTGCAATCCTCAGCAGTGTGATAAACATTGATGACATCTTCTTCGGATACAATGCCGTTGGACTCCACGATCTGAGTAGAAACACTGTTCACACTGTGGATATTACTGCCTGTGATTCCGATACAAACATCACCTATAGATACATTCGCGTTATCTTCGGCTTCCACGATCGCGTCACGAAGTTCTGCGTAGGTTTGTTCCGGATCGCAGATGCTACCCTTTCGGACTTCTCTGGATATGCTTTGCCCAACACCCAATACACGAAAAGGATGTGTTTTTGAGACTTCTGCGATCACCACACATATCTTAGATGTCCCAATCTCAATCCCGGTCGCGTATTGTCTGCCGCTGCTAAAACCCCACATTTAATAACCTCCCATGCTTCTTGCTTTATTTTTGTCAGATCTTCTAATGATAATGTAATCCCCATCCTTCGGGAACCACACCACCGGCACATTATTAGTCACGGAAAGATCGATCGTTTTCACTCTTCGTTCAATCTCATTCCCATAGGACGCGATCGAATACCAACGGGCCAGTCCCTGCTCCAGACGGTATTCATCAAATACTGCTTCCACACCTTTTTCCGTTCGTGCGATAATGATGCTTGGTTCACCCAGATTCACTTCCACCAGAGGGTCTTTCTCATAAAAAGGAGAATGGCGGTAAAGCCGAACGAATTTCAGAGCATTCAGCACTCGTTTGGATTCACAACAGCGATTGGGAACCAGAATATTTTTATCCGAAACACCAGTCAGGATAGGCAGTTTTATTTCCTCTAAAGGACTGACACTGAAAAAAACTTCATCCGGTACTATCACAAAACCTGAACCGTCCAGATAACGCTCTGTCAAAACGCCTTCCGTTAATGTTTCCGGATCCGTTTCCCAAACCAGACAGCGAACCAGCGGAGTCCGGCCGTGGATCTCTACTTTCAAGGTATCCGGGATGACTCGTTTCAATTTATAGTTTTCGATGCCGGACAATTTATCCAGCCGACGGCGGTACATTTTCAAGTCCAGCGCCATCAGGTTGTCTTTGTATTCCTGGATCCCCAGAAAATCCCTTACTTGTTTTTCAGTGATCCCTCCGAAAGTTTTGACATCCACTGTTCGGACCGTAAATATCCGATTGGTGTAAACCGTCTTTTCCAGCAGTTCATCCAGAGTGGAAATACCTAAATAATAGGCACTGACCGGAATACTGATCAGGATCAGACACCAAAACAAACGCCACAGCCAACGGGTTCTTTTCTTCTTTTTCTTAGTCGTCTGAACGTCTGAAAAAGGAGTTTCCGTTTGCTCTGAGCGCTTGTTTTTCTTTCCACCCCACATGGACTATTTTTTGAGAGCTAACTGCACCATCATGGAACAAAGCTCGGGATAACTGATCCCGGCAGCGGCTGCCGCCTTGGGCAATAAACTGGTTTCGCACATACCCGGCAATGTGTTGATTTCCAAGACCCAGCATCGGCCTTCCTTATCCAGCAAAATATCCACACGCGCATAGTCTTTACCACCGATGGCGTTGAACGTCTGCAATGCCATTTGCTGCGCCTGGGATTTGATCGTTTCTTCCACGACCGCTGGACAAATGTATTCCGTACAGCCTTTAGTATATTTGCTGGTGTAATCATAAACCCCGGATTTCGGACAGATCTCCACCAGCGGCAAAGGTTTGCCATCCAGCACACCAGCAGCCAATTCCCGACCGAATATCCTCTCTTCCATGATGACACGACCTCCAAACTTGAGAACCGCCTTGAGTGCCGGCGCAAAATCCTCTTCTTTATCAACCAGCTGCAGTCCCACACTGGAACCTTCCCGAATCGGCTTCAGCACGACCGGCGGTTTCCAGCCTTCCGGCATTTTCTCTAAAGGCTGATCCAGCACTAACGCACGAGGCATCCGGATCCCGGCCGCTTCACAACGCTGACGAGTCAAAAGCTTGTCAAAACCGATGCGGCTGGCTTCCGCTCCGCAGCCGGTGTAAGACACTCCCAGACGATCCAATTCCGTCTGAACCTGTCCATCTTCGCCGTAAGTTCCGTGCAGTGCCAGGAAAACAACATCTGTCTTCTCCGGCAAAGTCCATCCTTTGGCCGGATCCGGATCCACTACATTCACTTCGTAACCTTTACTACGCAAGGCTTCAACTACCATTTTGCCCGAAGCCAAAGAAACAGACCTTTCACTGGAAATTCCTCCAGCGAATACTGTTACATTAATTTTTCTATTTTCCATCTCTAAATCTTCTCCCACGATCATCACTTCAGTTTCCAACTTTATCCCGCGCTCCGCGTAAACTCTGTCACGGATCGTCTGGATCAGCGTCAGAACATCTTTCGCCGTCGCATTGTTCCGGTTGATGAGGAAATTCGCGTGTTTATCCGAAATCTGGGCTCCATTGACTGCCAGTCCCTTCATCCCCAGGGAATCAATGATCTGACCGGCAGAGGCACCCTCCGGATTCTTGAAAGCGCATCCCGCACTGGGCGACTGAGTTTGAGCAACCAGACGTTTTTCCCGAAGCTCGTGCATCTTTTCAAGGATTTTCTCCGGTTCTTCTGAATAGACCCTGAATACCGCGGATAATGCTAAATGATCTCTAAAGAAAGGACAGCTCCGATAGCCATGTTCGATTTCTTTGGCCGGAAGCTCCTGGATCTGATTATCATCCGAAAGGAATTTGACTGATTCCAGTACATCAAACAAGCTGGATTTATAGGCTCCAGCATTCATCCTCAGTCCGCCGCCCAGCGAACCGGGTATCCCTTCCATAAACTCCAATCCTCCCAACCCGTTAGCCTGGGCAAACATGGAAATGCTCCGCATACTGGCACCGGCTCCGGCTTGGATCAGTATATGATTGCCGATCAATTCTATTTGTGTAAAAGAAGGATGTTTCAGGGAATAAACGACTCCGCGGATGCCCCCATCACGAACAAGCAGATTGGAACCGCGCCCCAGCAAAAAAGCAGGAATCTGTTTCTCTTTGCAAAAATCGCGTATCTTCTTTAATTCCTCCAGGCTGGAAGGTTCCACATAAAAATCAGCAGGTCCGCCTATCCGCAATGTGGTCAGCTTCTTCATCGGATAATCCCGCTTGCGCAGGGTTCCCGGATTCAAAATGGCTTCCAGCTCATCCTGCCAGTTTTGAGGTAAAGAGGTTTTGGGGTTCGACTCCGTACTATTCATTCACAGCCTTTCCTTTTCTCAATCCATCCGCGTATTGATGTGCCTGACGAGTAATATCTCCGGCTCCCAGGAAGAGGATCACATCACCCGGTTTGGAGATACGCTCCACAGCTTTGCCCACATCTTCCAAATGCTGGAGGTATTCCAC